>CAXUFI010000055.1:0-11735 GCA_964250245.1 uncultured bacterium | reverse complement strand
GCTCGCCGCCGTCGGCCTCGCCGATGCGGCGCTCGCGGAACGTTGCGCCGACGGTTACAACCGGCAGCGGCGCGAACTGCTCGAACTTTGGCCGGGAGCGCTCGAGCTGCTGCGGCGCTTGCGGGAGCGCGGTTACAAGCTCGCCCTGATCACCAACGGCTTCGCGGAGACGCATCGCGAGAAAATAGCGCTGCTCGCGCTCGAAGACGCCTTCGATGAAATCTTCATCGCCGACGAAGTCGGCTTGATCAAGCCCGACCCGCGCATCTTCCGGCTCGCGGCGGAACGGCTCGGGGTGCGCCCCGAAGCCTGCGCGATGGTCGGCGACCGGTTCGAGCGCGATATCACGGGCGCGGCGGAAGTCGGCATGTATACCGTCTGGATGAACGTGCGCGACGAGCAGATTCCGAGCGGCCGGTCTGCCCCCGACGCCGTCGTGACGGACGTGCGCGACGTGGAGCGCGCGCTGCGCTTACCCGAATACGTGTGAGGCGAGAAGCCGGGCGCACCGTTTCGATGTTCGGCAGCGCGTGGCGGCTCTTCACGCGGAACCTGAAGATCGTCGTACCCGGGCTCGTCGTCGGCGCGGCCGCCGCCATCGTGCAGCAGCTGCTCCTGGACGCCGCGGCTTCACCCGGGACCGGCGGCGGCGCGACCTGGCTCTTCCTCGATGTGACGCAAATCGTCGCGGCGATCCTGACGATTTCGTATACGACGGGTATGGCGGATGCGGCTTGGCGTGTCGGACGCGCCCGGTTCGGTGACGGCGGCCTGGCCTTTCGCCGGGAAGGCGGTCACGTGCTGGTCGCCATGCTCGCGCTCATCGTGCTCGGCGGCGCGGCGGCCGCGCTCGCGGCGTTCACCTACTCGGTCTCGATCGCGGCGTTCGTCTATTTCTTCATCTACACGATGGCGGCGGCGGTCGTCGGCGAACGTTCGGGCGTCTTCGCGGTGGTCGAGTCCGTCCGCATCGCGCTCGAGCGGCCGCTGCCGACGCTCGTGATGGTGCTGTGGGTGCTCTTCGTCGCCTTCGGCGTCGGCGCGCTCGCGCTCGGCTCCGCCTCGTTGCCGCTGCTCGGACCCTTGGTCTCCGATCTCGTGGTTCAAGCCGTCATCGGGTACGTGGTCCTCGTCATCGTCGGCGAATATCGCTTGCTTCGCGGCCTAGGAGGATCCACATGATCCCGCTCGCCCTCAAACTCGCGCTGACGCTCCTGGGTGCGGTCCTGTTCGCGGGTTCGTTCGCCATCCGCAGTTCGGTCGACCGCGGCCTGAAGATCACGCGCGACAAGGGCCCGAATCTCCAGCAGGATGCCTCCGTGTTCGGCCTGCGCGCCATCGGCGCGTTTCTCATGATCGTCGGGCTGCTGACGTGGGTCGTCGGCTACTCGCTCGAAAACCGCGGCGGAAGCGTGTTCTGAGCGCCGGCCGCCTTTACGCCCGGCGGGTGATCGTCCCCAGCTGGCGGAGAATATAGGCGCGCTCGTCCGCACCGAGCTTCAGGTGCCGGACGAGTCCGAGCAGGTCCGAAGCGAGTTCGTCCGTGCGGCCGACGAAGTGCAGATACTCGCTATCGCCGCGCGCGCGGGCGAACACGAGCTTATCGTCGACGAGCGCCAAGGCATCGAGGGCCGGCTCGGTCCGTTTGGGAACGATATCGAAGAGGCAATCCAGCACGGCGGCCAGTTGCGGTCGCGTTTGGAGCCGGGAGATGTGGTAGCGCATGCGACTCGTAGCGAGAGCCTCGGAACTGGTCGCCATACTAGGTCCTTCCGGTACGTAGGTATGCTTGGTATCGGCATCCCCGGTCCGGGGCTTGAGGGCCGTGCAACGGAATTTGTCGCCGGCCGGTCTACGTAGCGTGGCAGCAACGGGTCTGGTTCCGCAGGGCCTCGATTCGATCGTCATCAAGGGCGCCCGCGAGCATAATTTAAAGAATATCGACCTGACGCTGCCCCGCAACCGGCTGATCGTCATCACGGGGCTTTCCGGGTCGGGGAAATCCTCGCTCGCGTTCGATACGATTTATGCCGAGGGGCAACGGCGCTACGTCGAATCGCTCTCCAGCTACGCGCGGCAGTTTCTCGGGCAGATGGAGAAGCCCGACGTCGATTACATCGAGGGACTGTCACCCGCGATCTCGATCGATCAGAAGTCGACGTCGCGCAATCCGCGGTCGACCGTCGGCACCGTTACCGAAATCTACGATTACCTGCGCCTGCTCTACGCGCGGATCGGCCGGCCGCACTGTTACAACTGCGGGCGTGAGGTGAGCGCGCAATCGAGCGAGCAGATCGTCGACCAAGTGATGGAACTGCCCGAAGGCTCGCGTTTGCAATTGCTCGCGCCGGTCATTCGCGGCCGGAAGGGCGAGTACCAAAAACTTTTCGAAGAGATCGGTAAAGAGGGGTTCGCGCGCGTTCGCGTCGACGGCGAAACCAAAGAGCTGCGCGATAAGATCGATCTCGATAAGAAGCGCAAGCACACGATCGAAGTCATCGTCGACCGGCTGATCATGAAGTCCGACATTCGCAAGCGGTTGACGGACTCCATCGAAACGACGCTGCGGCTTTCGACCGGTATCGTCACCGTGCTCGTCGAGCCCCCGCGTGGAGTCGAGTCGCCCGCACGCGAGTCGACGTTCTCCGAGCAGTTGGCATGCGTCTATTGCGGTCTCTCGTTCGAAGAGCTCGCGCCACGGCTCTTCTCATTCAACTCGCCCTACGGCGCGTGCCCCGATTGCACGGGGCTCGGCGTGAAGATCGAGATCGATCCGTGGAAAGTCGTCCCCGACCGTAGCAAATCGATCGCCGAGGGGGCGATCGTGCCGTGGAGCAAGGCGCTCGGGGGCGGCAAGTACCCGTCGATGAACCCGTACTATCTGCAACAGGTCGAAAAGCTGCTGCGTTCGCGCCGCGTGAAGACGACGACGCCGCTCGATAAGATGCCGCCGGACCTCGTGCAAACGATCCTCTACGGCGCCGAAGGTAAACAGCAATTTACGTACGAGTCGAAAAGCGGTACGGCCTGGAGTTATTCCGCGACGTTCGAGGGCGTCGTGAACAATTTACAGCGCCGGTACGCGGAGACGTCGTCGGATTACGTCAAAGAAGAGATCGAGAAATTCATGTCGGCCAACACGTGTCAGACGTGTAAGGGCGCGCGGCTCAAACCCGAAGCGCTGGCCGTGACGGTAGCGGATACGAACATCGCGACGGTGACGGCGATGTCGGTCGAGGCGGCCGAGCGCTTCTTCCGTTCGTTCGCCGCGACACCGCGCGAGGAGCTCATCGCGGCTCAAATACTCAAAGAAGTCCGTGCCCGGCTCGGCTTCCTCACCAACGTCGGGCTCGGCTATCTGAATTTGGCGCGCTCCGCGACGACGCTGTCGGGCGGCGAGTCGCAGCGGATCCGGCTCGCGACGCAGATCGGTTCGTCGCTCGTCGGCGTGCTGTATATCCTCGACGAACCGTCGATCGGTCTGCACCAGCGCGATAACGACAGGCTGCTCGCGACGCTCAAGACGCTGCGCGATCTCGGGAACACGCTCATCGTCATCGAGCACGATGAGGATACGATGCGCGAGGCCGACGTGATCGTCGACATCGGCCCGGGCGCGGGCGCCGAGGGCGGCCGCGTGTTGACCGTCGGTTCGCTCGACGAGATCCTGCATAACGACGAATCGCTTACGGCCGCCTATCTATCGGGGCGGCAGTTCATCGCGATTCCGGCGAAGCGGCGCGAAGCGCGCGGCTGGCTGAACGTCAAGAACGCCAAAGCGAACAACATCAAGGGGCTCGACGTCGATTTTCCCCTGGGCGTGTTCGCCGCGGTCACGGGCGTGAGCGGCAGCGGCAAGTCGACGCTCGTGAACGAAGTGCTGGTCAAGGCGCTCAACCAGCATCTGCACGGCCAGAACGCGGGCGGTACCTACGGCACGGTCGCGGGTGCGGCCGCCCTCGATAAGATGGTCGTGATCGACCAATCGCCGATCGGCCGGACGCCGCGTTCCAACCCCGCGACCTACACGGGTGCCTTCGATCTCATCCGCGAGTTATTCTCGCTCGTTCCCGATGCGAAGATCCGCGGCTACGGTCCCGGGCGTTTCTCTTTTAACGTAAAAGGGGGCCGGTGCGAAGCCTGTGCGGGCGACGGCATCATCAAGATCGAGATGCACTTCCTGCCCGACGTTTACGTGCCGTGCGAAGTCTGCAAAGGCAAGCGCTACAACGCGCAGACGCTCGAGATTAAGTTTAAGGGCAGATCGATCTCCGACGTGCTCGAGATGCGCGTCGACGAAGCGGCCGATTTTTTCAGCGCGATCCCGCGCGTGTCGACGCGGCTGAAAACGATCGCCGACGTCGGCCTCGGCTATATTAAAATGGGTCAGCCGGCGACGACGCTCTCGGGCGGCGAGGCTCAGCGCGTGAAGCTCGCGACCGAGCTATCGAAGCGCGCGACGGGGCGCACGTTCTACGTTCTCGACGAGCCGACGACCGGGTTGCACTTCGCCGACATTCACAAATTGCTCGACGTGTTACAGCGGCTGGTGGCCTTGGGCAACACGGTGCTGACGATCGAACATAATCTCGACGTGATCAAGACGGCCGATTACGTGATCGATCTCGGCCCCGAGGGCGGCGACCGCGGCGGCACCATCGTCGCGGCCGGCACGCCCGAAGCCGTCGCCGCGGTGCCCGGCTCGTTTACGGGCGGTTACCTCGCGCGCGTGCTCGTCGATGCGCGCGCCCACGGCGCGATGGCCCCCGCGCACCGGTCGCACATGGCCGCCCTCGAGCGCGAGAATCTCGCCGCGCTCGACGAACTCGCCCACGGCGAACGGCAGACCGTCGAGGCTTAGCGCGCCACGCTCGCGACGAGGGTCGTCGCGAGCTCGCGAAGATCCGGCGCGCCGAACGCGGGCCGGTCGGCGAGCGGGTTGAGCGAGGTGCCGTGTCGCGCGATGAACGCGACGCGCCAGCCGGCGTGCATGGCCCCCGCGGCGTCCCAGTCGTGTGCCGTTACGAGCACGGGCGATTCGCCGCCGAGCCATTCCTGCGCCATCGCATAGGCGGCTCGGGCGGGCTTATACCGGCGCACGCTATCCGCCGAGAGCACGTCGCTGAAGAAACGGCGTAAGTTCGCGCGGTCCAGTTGCTCCTCGAGCGCGGCCGCGGGCGCCTGAGCGAGCACCGCGAGCCGGTAGCCGGCGGCTTGCAAACGCGCGAGACCGTCGGGCGCGTCGCCGTGTGCCGGCAGCGCCGCGAGGCCGCGCATGATGCGCTTCGCGCGTTCGCCGTCGAGGTTGACGCCGCGCTTACGCGCCGTCATCTCGAGTGCCGCTTCGGCGAGCGCGGAGAAGGGCGCGTACGCCTCCGTGATCGTCATGGCCATCGCGAGTTGCAACGCCTGGGCGAACCAGACCCGGCGGATCGCCTTATCGCCGAAGGCGTCGGCGAAGAGCGGATCCAGCGCGCTCAGGTCGAGCAACGTCTCGTTGAGGTCGAAGACGATGGCACCCATGGTGGACCGTTAGGACGGGATCGTTGCCGTGTCTACGACGACCGAGCCGAGTACCGAGTGAAAATGCGCGACGCGCTCGTGAGAGAAGTGCGCGTGCAAATCCATCATCAGCTCGTGATGATAGTGGTGGGAGATCAGCCGCTCGATCATATAACCGACGTCGTAGTGACCGTTCGGCGCGTGCCCGATCAGCAACACGCTGCGGTCGAGCCGGACCGGCGAGAGCGGAGCGTCCGCGGCCGGCAGCTTGACGTTGTCGCGGGTGACCATGCGCACGACGTCCGCGATGGTAAAGTCCATGAGCGGGAAGAAATCGGTTACGGCCGCCGCACCGTATCGCTCTTGTAAATGTGCGGCCTCCGTCGACACGGCGGTGCCGTACATATTCTTAAAAAGCAAGTGCGAATCGAAGCCTTTGGGGCCGGTGCCCGCCGTTACCAAATCGACGGTTAATTTAAGATCGGGCGCGCCCGCATAGGGTATGGCTAGCGCGGGCCGCACCATCGCGCTGATGATTGCGCCCGTGAGTAGCGCGGCGGCGAACGGCGCCGCTCCCCGCCGAACCAACGATCCCAACATAGATGCTCCCCGGATGACGGATGGTGTAGCGTCGATTAAGTCTCGTTCCGCTCGTTCCCTCGACCGTCATGCCTTTGGGCCGGCAGATTAGAGGCCGACGGCGGGCAACGGCTCGGAGCGTTCGACGAGATTACGGTAACGCGCGAGCGCGAAAAGCGGGAAAAACGCGCGGTAGCCGTGGTAACGCAGGTAGAACACGCGCGGAAAGCCGGGCGCCGTGAACCATGGCTCGTCCCACAGGCCGGCCTGATTCTGACTTTCCAACAGGTAATTGATGCCCCGCTCGACCGCTTCGTGGCCGGCTTCGCCGGCGGTCATCAAGCCGAGCAACGCCCAAGCCGTTTGACTCGCGGTGCTCTCCTTGCACAAGCCGACGTACTTCGCATCGTACGTACTCCCGTCTTCACCCCAGCCGCCGTCGGCTTGTTGAAAGCGCAAGAGGTACGCGACGCCGCGCCGCACGGTTTGTGAATTCTGCGAGGTTTCTCCGGCCGCTCGCAGCGCGTTGAGCGTCGACCAGGTGCCGTACACGTAATTCGTTCCCCAGCGGCCGAACCACGAGCCGTCGGGCTGTTGCGAGCGGCGGAGAAAGGCGAGCCCTTCCGCGACGGCCGGGTGGCCCACGGGATAGCCCATTTGCAAGAGCATCCCGACGCAACGCGCGGAGACGTCTTCGGTCGGCGGATCGAGTAGCGCGCCGTGGTCCGCGAACGGAATGTGATTGAGCCAATAATGTTCGTTCTCGGCATCGAAGGCGCCCCAGCCGCCGCTCTCGCTGCGCATACCGAGGACCCATTCCGCGGCCCGGTCGAGCGCTTCGCGATGGCGGACGGGATCTTCGCGATGCAGCGCCATCGCGACGACGGCCGTGTCGTCGACGTCGGGATAGTAATTATTCCAGTATTGGAAGGCCCAGCCGCCCGGGCGCAAGTTCGGCCGCTGGGCCGCCCAATCGCCGACGACGTGCGTTACCTGACGCGGCACGAGCCAGGCCGTGGATCGCGCGACCGCGCGCCGCGCTTCGTCTCCGCCCGCTTCGAGCAGCGCGTACGCGGTCAGCGCGGTATCCCAAACCGGTGAAACGCACGGTTGGCAGTAGGCTTCGCTCTCCGAGACGACGAGCAGGTTGTCGAGCGCGCGCCGGGCGACGGCGCGATCGGGATGATCGCGGGCGAAGCCGAGCGCATCGAGCGCCATCAGCGCGTTCGCCATCGCCGGAAAAATGGCACCCAGGCCGTCTTCGCCATTGAGCCGCTCGATCGTGAAGTGCATCGCTGCGGCGACGGCGCGCGCGCGAACGCGGCGCGGCACGAAGCGCTCGATGACGCCGAGCAACCGGTCGAAGGCGAGGAAGCCGCGCCCCAGCAGCGAGGGCGAGGCGGGGCGGTTGTAACCGCGTTCGCGTTCCGGCGGCGTAACGAATAACTCGCGAACGTCGACGCCGAGCGGGTTGCGCGCGCGCGGCCGCAGCGCCGTGAGCACGAGCAGCGGCACGACGACCGTGCGCGACCAGTACGACACCTTATCGAGATGGAACGCGAACCAGCGCGGGAACAGCGTGATCTCGACGGGCATGACGGGGACCGCACGCCAAGGCACCTGGCCGAACAGAGCCAGCGCGATCCGCGTGAAGACGTTGCACTTCGCCGCGCCGCCGAGTTCGAGCACTTGCTGGCGGGCGCGCACCATGTGCGGCGCGTCCGGCGAATCGCCCGCGAGCTTTAGCGCGTAATACGCCTTCACCGTCGCGCTGACGTCGGTCTCACCACGGTAGAAGAGCGGCCAGCCGCCGTTCGCATTTTGGATGCGCCGCAAATAGACGCAGATCTTTCGCTCGAGCGCCACGTCGATCTCGTCGAGATAGTGACCGAGCATAATATATTCGGCCGGAATCGTAGCGTCGGCTTCGAGTTCGAAGACCCAGTGACCGTCGGGTTTTTGCCGCCGCAGCAGCTCGCGTTCGGCGCTTCCGATCGCATCCTCGAGACGATCGCGCGTCGTAATCGTGTGTGCGAGACTACTCGTCATTCGCTAAAGATCGCTCCCCGAGATGTCGAAACGTGTGCTATGCTTGCGGGTAGTACCGTCCGGTCAGACGGTATTACGGGTGTATAGCTCGTAGTTCCCCCCATACATACGGAGATCGTCGTCGATGGCCGCTCGTGGTTCCGGTGATGCAACCCGTCGCAGCGTGCTCGCTGCGGCCGCGGAGATCGTGGTGCGCGAGGGGGCGGCAAAATTAACCCTCGACGCGGTCGCCGACCGTTGCGGCCTCTCCAAGGGCGGCATCCTGCACCACTTCTCAACGAAGGACTCGCTGATCTCGGCGATGATCGAGGACGTCGTCGGTCAGTTCGAGGCGGATTTGCAACGCAACGTCCAAGGGGAGAGCGGCCCCGGCAGTTTCGCGCGCGCGTTCCTGCGGGCGTGTCTGGACCGCGACGGCATCGTCACCCGCACGCTCAAGGTGAGCGCGGGGATCGTCGCGGCGGTCGCGATCAACGCGCAGTTGCTCGCGCCGCTGCGAAGCCGGTACGACGAGTGGATCGCCCGCCTCGAAGACGACGGCATCGATCCCGCCATCGCCGAACTCGTGCGGTCCGCAGCCGACGGCCTCTGGCTCGGCGACGTGCTCGGCCTCGGGCATACCAGCGCGGCATTGCGGCAACGCGTATTCGAGAAGCTCATCGAGCTCACGCACTTGGGACCGGTACCGCTGCAATTGGAGACGAGCGCCTGACGCTACTCGGCACGCTTTAGGCAGACGGCGTACACCCAAGCGATCAACGCCGCTTGCAACGGCAGCCGCGCGTAGAAGACCCACGGCGGTCCCACCCCCGCGAATCGCCCGGCAGCGGTCGCCATGTAGAGGTTGGCGGGAAAGACGGCGATCAGCAGCGCGATGAGACCGAAGCCCGCGGCCGTTCGGGTCTTCGCCGGCAGGACCCCCACGCCGCCGAGCATCTCGAAGAAGCCGCTGACGAGCACGAGTTCGCGATGCGCCGGCAGATACGGCGGCACGATCGCTTCGTACATCTTCGGATTGATGAAGTGCAGCGCCCCGGCAACGATAAAGAGGATGCCGAGAACGGGCGGTCCGGCCTTACGCATGCGCGATCCGCGCGGTCAGCCAGCAGGCGGCGCGGATGATGCCGCCCGCGAGCGGTTCCCCGGCGACGACCTCCGGAGCGGCGACGACGTCGACCTCGCCGCCGAACGTCGCTAGGCGGAAGCACCAGAACCGCCGCTCGGTTACGGCGTTGAAGCGCATCTGCACCGAGCGCACCGTCCCCGTGACGATGCATTGCGAACGCGCGCGGCCGCTATTATTACCGAATAGGCCCGTCGGCACGAAGGACGTCGCCGCGAAGCCGGTCGGTTCGTCGCGCAACGACAGCCGGTAGGCGGCGTCGCTCTCCCACCACGTCACGTCGTTCGCGAACCCGGCGAGTTCGAGCGTCGTCCGAAACGGGAGTTCGCGGCCGGCGAGCGCCGCGTCGTAATCGGGGACGCTCGCCGAGAACGGATAGAGCCCGTGCTCGTCGCCCGAGGGCGACGCCCAAGCGTAGATCTCGCCTTCGAGCACGAAATCGGCATTGCGTTCGATCGCTTCGACGATGGCGTCCATCCGCGCGCCGCCCGCGAAGTGCGGGTTCATGCCGGCGAGCTCGCGCCGGCCGTCGGGGAGCCGGTACATCGAGAGCCAAAGTTCCGCCCCCGAACCCGGCGTCCAAACTTGATAGTCGCCGTGCGGCGCGGCGATGGAGGTCCCGGCGTCGAGCGCCCGTTGCACGAGCGAGCTCAGTTCGCTGCGTTCGAGCGTAAAGCCGACCGTTCGAAAATGATCCGACACTACGCTCCGCGCATCGGAGGCTGCTCGAACGTGAAGGACGGCATGCGGCCGAGTTTCCCGTACGCTCGGAGATTCATGCGTTCCCGTGGTAAACGGTAGTGTGGAAAGGGCGCCGGATTGCCGAGCAACGTAAGCCGGGACAGCGCGGCGCCGGATACGCCGGCCGAGCGCGTTCGCGTCCTGCGCGCCCTGCTCGAGGAGGCGAACCACGCCTACCACGTGCTCGATTCGCCCGCGATCAGCGACGCCGATTACGACGCGCTCTTGCACGAACTGGGGCAGATCGAGGCGGCGCATCCGGAGCTCGCCGCCCCGGATTCGCCGACGCAGCGCGTGGGCGGCGCGCCGTCGGGCGAGTTCGCGCCGTACCCCCACGCCGTTCCGATGCTCTCCCTCTCCAACGCCTTCGACGAGGCGGACCTGCGCGCGTTCGATGCGCGGGTCGCGCGGCTAGCCGGCAGCGCTCCCGGGTACGTTTGCGAGCTGAAAATCGACGGCGTCGCGAATTCGCTGCATTACGCGGACGGCGCCTTGCGCAGCGCCGGAACGCGCGGCGACGGCAGCATCGGCGAAGACGTGACGCCGAACGTTCGGACGGTGGCGGACGTGCCGCAGAAGTTGCGCGGCGCGCCGCCGCGGGCGCTCGACGTGCGCGGCGAGATCTACCTGCGTAAGAGCGCCTTCGCCGAACTCAATGCCGCCCGGAGCGCCGGCGGCCGCGCGCTCTTCGCCAATCCCCGCAACACCGCTGCCGGCGGGTTGCGGCAAAAGGACCCGCGCTTAACGGCGGAACGCAAACTGTCGTTTTACGCGTACGCGGTCGGAGCGTTCGCCGGCGCGGAGCTGCCCCCGACGCAATGGGCGTTACTCGAAGCGCTGCGTTCCTACGGTTTCGCGGTCAACGATCGGGCGACGCGCTGCGCGACGATCGACGAGGTCGTCGCCTTCTGCGCGCATTGGGAAGCCGAGCGCGCGACGCTGGATTACGAGATCGACGGCGTCGTCATCAAAGTCGACGATCTCGGTCTGCAAACCAAGCTCGGCTATGCGGGCAAAGATCCGCGCTGGGCGACGGCGTTCAAATTTCGCGCGCAAGAAGCGCGCACCAAGTTAATCGCGATCGGGATCAACGTCAGCCGTTCGGGGAAGCTCAACCCCTACGCGATCCTCGAGCCCGTTTCGATCGGCGGCGTGACCGTAAAGATGGCGACGCTTCATAACGAGGCGGATATCGGGCGTAAAGACATCCGCGCGGGCGACACCGTCGTCGTGCATCGCGCGGGCGACGTCATCCCGTACGTCGCCGGCCCCGTGCTCGACTTACGGCCGCCCGATGCGCGCCGCTATCGGCTGCCGGATCGCTGCCCCGTATGCGGGTCGCGCGTCGATCACCCGCCGGACGACGTGTTCGCGTACTGCACGAACGTGTCGTGCCCGGCGCAGCTGCGGGAGCGGCTCCGGCACTGGTGCTCGCGCGGCGCGATGGACATCGAAGGCGTCGGCGATGCGCTCGCGAGCCTGCTCGTCGAGACGAAACTCTGTCACGACGTCGCGGACCTGTACGAGCTGCGCGCCGAGCAGTTGGCGGCGCTGCCGCGCATGGGCGAACGCTCCGTCAAGAACATACTCGCAGCGATACAAGGCTCGAAAACGCGCGGGCTCGGGCGCGTGCTCGCGGCGCTCGGCATCCGCTTCGTCGGCGGGCAGAACGCGGCACTCTTAGCCGGCGATTTCGGTTCGCTCGACGCTCTGTTCGCCGCGAGCCGGGACGAGCTCGCGG
>CAXUFI010000054.1:0-11819 GCA_964250245.1 uncultured bacterium | reverse complement strand
CTCCGGCGATGAACAGCGGCCAGTCGCGACCGATCTCGCTAAATACCGCGACCGGGACGCTACGTGCGATCAGCGCGCCGACGACGCCTTGCGCGAGCGCGAACGGGAGCACCGGCACGCGGACGGTGCTCTCGCAGGCCGAGGCGACGATCGCGGCGATCATCGGTCCCAAGAGAAGTGCGGCGGGAAGATGCACGACTTCCAGCAGCACCGTCAACGCGAGGGATAACCCGACGAGCAGCGTCCAGCGGCGGGCGAGGCCGGCACCCGCGCGCAATTTCACCGGCCGCCGTTAGCGTCGACGGCTGCTTAGGGTTTCCACTTCGCAAGGATCATCTGCGCCGCTTCGGTAGCCCGCTTCGCGCGGGTTTCCGAACGTTTCGCTTCTTCGATCCAGCGAACGTATTCGCGCCGGTGTGCGGGCGACAACGTTACGAATGCACGTGCGAGAGCCGGGTGCCGTTCGAATGCACGCTGCAACTCGGGCGGCGCGAGCTCGCGGCCCTCGCGGTCGGACTCACCGATCGTACGCATACGAGTTCGTCGCGATTCTCGGGCGCGGCGGAAATCACATTTCCGCGATTCCCCGAGCTGCCGGGAGCAGCATCCTTGGATATCGAGCGATCGTCGCCGCGACGTGCGCCTGCTTCCCCGAGCGGGTGCAATCGGCGCGGATAAGGCCCGAACGTGAAGATCATCGCACTCGAAGAGCACGTCGTCATTCCCTCGATCCAAGAGGCTTGGCAAGCGCTGCCTGCCGAGCGCCGAGATCGGAGCCAAGGCTATCAACGGCGCGCTGGCGGATCGTCTCGCGGACACGGCGGAGCAGCGCTTACGCGCGATGGACGAAGCCGGCGTCGACGTTGTGGTCCTCTCGATGACGGCGCCCGGTACGCAAAGCCTCGACGCCGCGGAGGCCGTCGCGCTCGCGCGCGAGACCAATGAATTTATCGCGGCTGCAGTCCGGCGCAATCCGGCGCGCTTTCAAGGCTTCGCGACGCTGCCGACGCCCGCTCCGCGCGCGGCCGCCGACGAGCTGCGCCGCGCCGTCGAGTCGCTGGACGTGTAGGGCGCGCTCGTGTTCGGGCGCACGGGCGATCGCAACATGGATCTGCCGGAGTTCGATCCGATTTACGAAGCCGCGGCCGCGCTTCGCGTGCCGCTCTACCCGCATCCGCAGTCGCCGCTGCCGAGCGTTTGCAGCGCCTACTATTCGGGATTCTCCGACGGATCGACCGATGTTCGCGACCGGCGGGATCGGCTGGCATCACGAGACCGGGGTCCAATTGGTGCGGCTCGTGCTCGCCGGCACGTTCGACCGTCATCCCGACCTGCAACTCAAGCGCAAGCGCCCGTTGCGCGACTACTTTCGCACCAACGTCTCATATACGCCGAGCGGCAGTTTTCGTCAGCGTTACCTCAAGGCCGCCATCGATGCGGTCCGTACCTGATCGCACCGAACGGCGGCGCCCGCGGCTTTCTCGAAGCGCCGAACTCGACGAGGCCGATAAAGAGCGGATCGCGCACGGCAACTGGGAGCGGATGTGCGCGACCAAGGCCGCAGCGGTAACGTAACGCGCGTTCACGACGCGTAGCGCGAGCGAAGAGAGCAGCGGCGACCGCACGGGGCAGCGCCGGTTAGAGGCACATTAGATGCGCGGCCGGCGATGCAAAATAGTACGAAAAGTGTCAAAAATGCCGGTGTTCGAGCGCTTCTCTTTCGACTAGGAATCTTTTAGGATGAACACCGCCACCGCGCGCCTCGCCTCCCTCGTCGCTGCCGCCACACTCGCCGTCGTTCCGCTTGCCGCGCCGGCGCAGCCGGTCAACTCGCCGGCGGAAACGATCGACGGCACGATCCGATCCGTGCAGAATGCGAATCACATCTCGCTCAACGACGATCGCGGATTCATCGATGACGTAACGATCCGCACGAACGCCGGCGTCGCACCGAGCGGCTTGCGGCTCGTGCCCGGTCAGCGCGTTCGGCTTACGGGCAGTGCCGACCGCGGCACGTTCGTCGCCGAGAACGTAACGTCGCTCGCGCCGTCGTATGCGAGCGCCGAGGCGGCGGCTGCCTATACGATCCCGGCGTACTATCCGGCGCCGTTCTATCCTGCGCCGTTAATTTATCCGGCTCCGGTCTACCGGCCGTTCCCCGTTTCGATCGGGCTTTTCTTCCGCTTCCGCTGACGCAGCGCCGGCCGCCGTCGCGCGCGGCGGATGGAGTACGTATAAGACCGGCCGGCGCTGCGGTTCGTTCTTTCGGAAGGAACCGCGGCGCCGACCCGTAAGCCGTGAGTTGCCCGCGCCCAGGAACCCGGTGAAAATCCGGGACGGTCGCGCCACTGTAAACGGGGAGCCGTTCGTCGTCACTGCGCAAGCGGGAAGGCGCCGAACACATGGCAACGATCCGCGAGTCAGGATATTGGAGCGGGCACGCTATCCACACTACTTCGCAAGAGAGTAGGGTCCATGTCTCTGATTTTCGGGGCGCTTCGCGCTCCCGGCGATGCCTTGCGTTCTCGCCGCCGACGAGAACCGTCGCTATTACCGCGCTTCGCCTGCGCTAAACGCTAAATCTTTTTAGCGCGCGCACGATTCGTGCGAACGCGCGCCGGAATTGAGAAATCTATGTTCGTAGCGCAAGCGGTGCTCGCCGCCGCTTTTGCCTCGCCCTTACCGGTTGCCGCGGCAACCCCGTCGACCGCTCCTTCGCCCGCGGCTTCCCCCGTGCCGACCGCCTCGCCGCTGCGGACGATCACCATTACGACCGCCGAACGTAGCGCGTCCAAACTCTCTTCGACGCCGCAGACCACCTACGTCGTCGATCGCGCGAAGATCGAGGCGAGCGGTTACCGAACGATCGCCGAAGCGATCCGCGACGTGCCGGGTATGACGTTCTTTCAATACGGCGGTTTCGGCGCACAAGCGAGTTACGGCGAACTCGGCAGCCTGCGCAGCATCGTACTCCTCGACGGGTTACCCATTACGAGCGGTTCGAGCGGTGAGATCGACCTGGGCACGTTATCGAGTAACGACGTCGAACGCATCGAGGTCGTCGAAAGCGGCGGCTCGACGCTCTACGGCTCGGGCGGCGCGGGCGGCGTGATCAACATCATTACGTCGGTTCCGCGAACGACGTATCTGCTCGCTTCGTACGGTTCGTTCGGCGACCGGCAGCTGCGCGTCTCGACGGGAAACGGCATCGTCGGCGCTTCGTTCGAACGCCATATCGCGACCAACGACTATCCGTACGCGGCGCAGAACGGCTTGCCGGCCGGCACGCGCGTGAACGCGCAAGCCTTGCAAAGCGACGGTTCGTTCGATTACGCGCAGACGCTCGGCGTCTACTCGCTTCGCGCGACGGCCCGCTTTACATCGCTCGCGCTCGGGGTACCGGGCCAGGTCGTCCCGAAAGGTCTAACGCCCGACGTCTATGATCCGTCCAACCGCAACGATCTCTACGGCCAGGTCTCGCGCAGAGACGGCAAGTTCACGACGTCGCTCAGCGTATCGGGTTTTCGCACGTCGCTCACGGATAGCAACGACGGACCGCAAGATTCGCTCGTCGATGCGCGCACGAACGTCGCGCTCGAGGAAGTCGTGCGGCAGAGCGGGACGAGTTCGCTCGTAGCCGGGATCGATTTGTCGCGCGAAACGGCGCTCGACGATCTCGGCGCCTTCGGACCGCCGCCCGAGTTCGCCGCCGCGCAATCGCAGAACGCCGTCTACGCGCAACAAAACGCCGGCGTCGGGCCGGGCGGTACGGTTTATGCGGGCCTGCGCGCCGAGAACGACACGCCGGCGGGCGGGACGCTCGAACCGGCCGGCGGTTTTCTCTTCCCCGCCGGTCCGCTCAAGATCGCGGGCAACGCCGCATCGTCGTTCATCGTGCCGACACTCTTCGATCTCTATTATCCGATGTTCTCGAACCCCGCGCTGCTCCCCGAACGCGATCGCAACCTCAACCTCGTCATCTCCACCGACGAGGTCGCCGGCGCTCCGAAATTAACGATCTTCGACCGCACGTCGAGCAACTTAATTACGGACGACGCCAATTTCATTCCGGTTAACGCCGGACGCGCGCACTTTCAAGGTGCGACGCTGAGCTTCTCGCCGCGGCTCTACGCGGGGGTCACCTCGACGTTCAGCGTGACCGATCTGTCGACGGCGACGCAAGCAAACGGCGGCCTCGCCTCGCGCGTCGATTTCGAACCCGTCTTGCAAGGTACCGTCTCGATCGCCAAAGCGCTCGGGCGGGACCGCTTCGGTTACGGTCTCGACGCGCACTTCGCAGGGGCGCACACGGAGAGTTTCGCCGGGCCCGGAACGTATGGCCAATACTCCGTCTTCGACATCTACGCGCGCGCCCGGCTCGCCCGGGAGGCGACCGTTACGGCGCGGCTCGATGATACCGGTAACGCGCGCTACGCCGCGGTGTACGGCTATCCCGTACCGGCTCGTTCGTTCCGGGTGGAATTGTCGACGAGGTGAAGGCGGCTCTGCTCGCCGCGACGGCCGCGTTGCTCATCGGCGCGGCCGGGCCCGCGGCGGCGCAAACGAAGCCGCAACGTATCGTATCGCTCAACGTCTGCACGGACGAGCTCCTACTCGATCTCGTTCGCCCCGATCGCATCGCGTCGTTGACGTATCTCTCACGTTCCCCGAGCAACTCGTACCTCTGGCCGCAAGCGCGGCGCGTTCCGGTAAATCACGGCCTCGCCGAAGAGGTGCTCGCGGAGCATCCCGATCTCGTGCTCGCGGGTACGTACACGACGACCGCGACGCGCGCCGTGCTCAAGCAGATCGGCATGCCGCTGCTCGCGCTCGAACCCGCGGAGAATTTCGAGGGAATCAGAACGATAACGCGCCGCGTCGCCGCCGCCGTCGGCGAATCTGCGCGCGGCGAGCGGCTCATCGCCGGCATGAATGCCGAGCTGGCAGCGCTCGCGAATACGAAACCGAAGCGTCTCATCCGGGTGGCGGGTTGGGACGGAAGCGGCTCCGTTCCGGGCAAGGGCTCGTTATTCGATGCCATTCTAACGGCCGCCGGAGGAACGAATATCGCTTCCGCAGCGGACGGGGATCGCCGGAACTCGTTCGACATCGAGCAGCTGCTGATGGCGCGTCCGGACGTGCTGGCGTTCGGCGCGGACGGCGCGACTACGCCGAGTCTGCGGACCGACAGCAACCAGCACCCGCTCGTCACACAGCTCTACGCGCACCGCCGCATCTCGTATCCCGAGGCGCTCTATAGCTGCGGCGTCCCGGAAAGCGCGGGAGCCGCTCGCGTGCTGCGCGCCCGGCTGCTGGAAGCGATGACGTTTCCCGGGCCGCCGTGAACGCGAGCCGCCTCGGTCTCGTCGCGATCGTCTTAGCGTTGCCGGCGCTGTTCGTCGTCTCGCTCCTCATCGGAGCGGTTTGGCTCGATCCGCGCGAGGTGCTGCGCGAGCTCTTTCTTCCGACACCGCAGCTCGCCGCGCTCATCGTGACGGAGCTTCGTCTGCCGCGCACGGTCCTCGCGTGCCTCGTCGGCGCCGTGCTCGGCCTCTCGGGCGCCGTGCTGCAGGGCCTGACCCGCAATCCCCTCGCCGAACCGGGCCTGTTGGGCGTTACGGCGGGAGCGGCGCTCGGAGCGGTGCTCGCGATCTATTTCGGGATGACGGCGCTGTTCGCCGTTGCGGGTCCGCTGATGGGCTTAGCCGGCGCGCTCGCCGCGAGCGCCTTGACGTTCGCGCTCGGCAGGCGCGGCGGCACGATTGCGCTCGTGCTCGCGGGGGCCGCCGTCAGCGGCCTGGCGGCGGCGTGCATCACGCTGGCGCTCAACCTCGCGCCGAATCCGTATGCGGCCTTCGAGATCATGAATTGGCTGATGGGCTCGCTCTCGGACCGTAGCTGGAATCACGTGCTGCTTATTCTGCCGTTCGTGATCGCCGGCTGCGCGCTGCTGGCCGTTACCGGCCGCGCGCTCGATGCGCTCACGCTCGGCGAGACGCAAGCGCAGAGCTTAGGGATCGACCTGGAGCGGCTGCGCCTGTTCGCCATCGCCGGCACGGCGCTCGCGGTCGGGGCGGCGACGTCCGTAACCGGCGCCATCGGCTTCATCGGCCTGATCGCGCCGCACCTCGTCCGGCCGTTGGTCGGCCACGAGCCGCGCCGCACGCTCGTACCCGCCGCTTTGTTAGGGAGTTCACTCTTGCTGGCGGCCGACATCGCGTCACGCTCGATCCGCATCGGGCCGGAAATCAACGTCGGGGTGTTGACGAGCCTCGTCGGCTCGCCGTTCTTTTTCTGGCTCGTCATTCGCCTGCGTAACACGGCGCCGTGACGCTCGCAGCCTCGGGCCTGACGATCCGCCGGGGCGGCCGGACGATCATCGACGGGATCGGCCTCAGTGCGACCGCCGGAGATTTCGTCGCGGTGATCGGCGCCAACGGCGCCGGCAAATCGACCCTGCTTTCGGTTCTCGCCGGGCTCGTCCGGCCCGATACGGGGGCCGTGGAGTACGACGGCACGCCGCTGACGGCGTTGTCGAGCGCGTCGCTCGCCAAGCGCCGTTCGTATCTGCCGCAGAACCCGCGCTGCGAATGGCCGATCTCCGTCGAGCGGCTGGTGGCTCTCGGTCTCACGCCGACGCTGCCCGCGTTCGGCCGATTCGCGGCTTCGGACCGCGAGCGAATCGAGCGAGCGCTGCGAGCGTGCGACCTCGCCGACCGTGCGCATCAAGCGGCAACGTCGCTTTCCGGTGGAGAATTAGCGCGAGCGATGCTCGCCCGGGCGCTCGTCGGCGAGCCCGATATCCTCATCGTCGACGAACCGCTCACCGGGCTCGATCCGCGTCACCTGCTCGATGCCGTCCGGCGCTTACGCGCCTACGCGCAAACGGGGAAGCTCGTCATCGCGTCGCTGCACGATCTCACCGTCGCGAGCCGGTACGCGACGCGGGTCGTCGCGCTGCGCGACGGTCGCGTGCTGGCGGCAGGCGAAACGGCCGGCATCTTAACGCCGAACCTGATTCGCGCCGCGTTCGACGTGGATGCGCGGGTATTCGCCGCGCCGCATGGCGCGTACATCGACTACGTCGCGCTCTAAGCGCGTCGCCGTCGAGGTCTCAACGCCGCGCGGCTTGGTTACTGATCGTCAAGCGGCTCCCGGTTCCGCGCACGAGGTAGCGGGTGCTCGTTAATTTCCCGTCGAGCGAAGCCCACAACGCGGCGCCGCCGTCTGGTAAGGCGCGCTTGAAGATCGGAATGCTTCGGCCGTAACCGGCGATGGCGACGAAGGCTTCACCGAGGTCGCGGATCTCGCTAATCCGCTTCCACGGGACCAGTT
The DNA here is from genome assembly GCA_964250245.1 of uncultured bacterium. Classification (GTDB taxonomy): domain Bacteria; phylum Vulcanimicrobiota; class Vulcanimicrobiia; order Vulcanimicrobiales; family Vulcanimicrobiaceae; genus CAXTIY01. The sequence goes on along the minus strand of CAXUFI010000054.1, from coordinate 4,484 downwards.
TCAACGGTTCCCTAAGCGTGATGCCCGCATCGTCGATCGATAGTTCGATCTCGCGCGAGGGTTTCGCGAGGAGGCGGTACGTCCTGCGCGACGCCCGCGCGAGCGGCAGATAGACGACCCCGAGGAAAAGTTGCACGTAGCCTTTGCACGCGGGCCAACTCGTCAGCGTCGGGAGTAAAACAAACGGTCATGGGCTCCATAGTGGTCTCCACGTCGTCCGGGTAACGCGAACCGTCACAGGCTCGGTGGCGGTCTTCACTCCGCTATCATGCGGCACCGTCGCTCGCCCTAGTTCGACGATTCATCGTTCGAATCAAGAGCGCCGTTACCACTCTAAAATGCCTTTTTCTTCTTATCCATCAGCTGCCAAATCATCGGCGTGAAGATGAGTTCCATCGCGAGCCCCATCTTGCCGCCGGGGCAAACGATCGTGTTGGGGCGCGACATGAACGAGTCGTGAAGCATGGAGAGCAGGTAGGGAAAGTCGATTCCTTTCGGACTGCGGAAGCGAATGACCAGCATGCTCTCATCGAGCGTCGGGATCGTGCGCGCGGTGAAGGGGTTGGACGTGTCGACGATCGGCGCGCGTTGAAAGTTGACGTGCGTGCGCGAGAATTGCGGGGTGATGTAATTCACGTAATCCGGCATCCGGCGCAAGATCGTGTCGACGATCGCCTCTTGCGAATGACCGCGCGTCGTCTTATCGCGGATGAGTTTCTGTATCCATTCCAGATTGATCGTCGGCACGACGCCGACGATCATGTCGGGATATCGCGCGACGTTGACGGTCTCCGTCGCTACGGCGCCGTGCAGGCCTTCGTAGAACAGAACGTCCGTGCCCGGTTCGATCGGTTCCCACGGCGTAAAGGTACCCGGCTCGAGGCCGTAGGGTTCGGCCTCCTCGTCGTTATGGAGATACTTTCGCAAACGGCCCGTGCCCGTGTCGCCGTAGTTCTTGAATAATAACTCGAGCTCTTCGAACAGATTCGCTTCGGGCCCGAAGTGGCTGAACGACGTGTGGCCGTTTTTTTGGGTCTGCTCGAGCATCTTGCGCATCTCGACGCGGTCGTAACGGTGGTACGAATCGCCTTCGACGACGGCCGCGGTGATGCGCTCGCGCCGGAAGATTTGTTGAAAGGTCGATTTCACCGTCGTCGTGCCGGCGCCCGACGAGCCCGTGATCGCGAGGATCGGATACTTCGCGGACATGCGTAGCCTTTACGATTAAATGCGGAAGAGCGAGCGCGTGTTGAAGAGCGGGTTCTCGAAGACGAGCTTCTCGCCGCGATCGTGGGTCGTGTGGTAGGTGACGAGCCGTTCGACTTCGCTGCGGGAGCCGAGGATCACGGGCACGCGCTCGTGCAGTTCGGCCGGCGCAATCTCCAGAATCCGTTCGCGGCCGGTCGAGGCCGCGCCACCGGCCTCTTCCACGATCATCGCCATCGGGTTCGCTTCGTATAGCAGATGCAAGCGACCGCTGCGCGTCTCATTTTTGCTATCGCGCGGATCGACCAGTAGGCCGCCGCGCATCAGAATACGTTGCATCTCGGCAACGAGCGAGTCGACCCAGCGCATCGTAAAATCGGAGCCGCGCTCGCCCGAACTCCCCTTCACGCACTCTTCGACGTAATGCCGCACGGGCGGCTCCCAGAAGCGCTCGTTCGAGGCATTGATCGCGAAGTCGCACGTCTCCGTGGGGATACGCATGTTCGGATGCGTGAGCGTGTAGGCGCCGATCTCGCGGTCGAGCGTGAAGCCGTGCACGCCGTCGCCGAGCGTGATGACGATCGTCGCCGCCGGTCCGTAGAGCGCGAAACCGGCGGCGATCTGCTTGACGCCGGGTTGAAGAAAATCCCGGGCGGCGGGTTCCGTTACTCCGTCGGGAGCGCGCAGGATCGAGAAGATCGTGCCGACCGGTACGTTGACGTCGAGATTGGCGGCGCCGTCGAGCGGGTCGAAGACGAGTAAGTACCGGCCGTGCGGATAAGGAGCGGGGACGGCGTGCGGCGCGCGCGACTCGGCCGAAACCATCCCGCAGACGCCGCCGCCCCATTCGCATTCGCGCAAGATGATGTCGTTCGCCAATTCCGCCAGGCCCTTGACCTGATCGATATCACCGCGGGATACTGCGGACGCGACGAATTTACACGCGGTCTGAATGTCGTTGAGCAGCGCGGTAAGTTCCGCATCGGCCCCCGTCCTGCGGCGCTGATCCTCGATGATGAACTTGCTGAACGTCGTGCGACGATACGGCATGGCGCCTTCCCCCGAGTTCGGCCGTAAACACGCGGCCGGGAGTGGTCGCGCTCTTACGCGCTAATTAGGGGAACCGCCTGCGCCCCGGCCGCGCCGCGACTCGCGGCGATTACGGCGTTCCGGGTGCTTCGACGATAAGGTCGCCGCGGGCGATCGCGTTCATGAGGGCGTCGACGCATTCGTCGCGCGGACGCCTCTCGGCGGCCGCGTGGGCATCGAGCCAAGCCTCGGACGAACGGCGTTCGCCCGTCGCGACGTCACGAACGATCGCCTCGGACCCGAGAACGGAAGCCGCCGACGGTGCGAAATCGCGCGGCGGATGGGAATCGGCCATCGCGGAGCTTTTCGCGGCCGGCCCTCGGCCTCCCGGGAGGGAATCGCGCGCCGAGGCGGTTATCGGTTTCGCGTAATGACGCAAAACGTTTACACGATGCACCGCGTCGGCAAAACCGTGCCGCCGAAACGTCAAATCCTCAAAGACATTTCGCTGAGCTTCCTGCCCGGAGCGAAGATCGGCATCCTCGGCCTCAACGGCTCCGGGAAGTCGACGCTGCTGCGCATCATGGCCGGCATCGAAACCGATATCGACGGCGAGGCGAAAGCGCTGCCGGATCTCGAGATCGGCTATCTCGAACAAGAGCCGAAGCTCGACCCCGAGAAAACCGTGCGCGAAACCGTGGAAGAAGCGCTCGGCGAAGTGATCGCCGCGCGCAAACGGCTCGATGCGATCTACGCGGCGTACGGTGACGCGGACGCCGATTTCGACGCGCTCGCAAACGAGCAGGCGAAGCTCGAAGCCGTGCTCTTCTCACAGGACGGCGACGGCATCGATCAGCAATTGGAGGTCGCCGCGGACGCCCTGCGGCTACCGCCGTGGGATGCGAAGATCGGACCGCTCTCCGGCGGCGAGAAGCGCCGCGTCGCGCTGTGCCGGCTCTTACTCTCCAAGCCCGGCATGCTGCTGCTCGACGAACCGACCAATCACCTCGATGCCGAAAGCGTCGAATGGCTGGAACGCTTTTTGCAGCGCTTTCCCGGTACCGTCGTCGCCGTGACGCACGATCGCTATTTCCTCGATAACGCGGCGGAATGGATCCTCGAACTCGACCGCGGCCGCGGCATCCCGTGGAAGGGGAATTACAGTTCGTGGCTCGACCAGAAGCAGCAGCGCCTCGCGCAAGAGGAAGCCGCCGAATCCGCCCGTCAGAAGGCGCTCAAGCGCGAACTCGACTGGGTGCGCTCGGGCACGAAGGGCCAACAGGCGAAAAGTAAGAGCCGCTTATTGCGCTTCGAAGAACTCTCCACGTACGAATACCAGCGGCGCAACGAAACGCGGGAGATCTTTATTCCGGTCGCCGAGCGTTTGGGCGAGCAGGTCATCGAGTTTCGTAACGTCCGCAAGAGCTACGGCGACCGCTTATTGATGGACGACGTTAACTTTCGCATCCCGGCCGGCGCCATCGTGGGCATCATCGGACCCAACGGCGCAGGTAAGTCGACGCTCTTTCGGATGATCGCCGGCAGAGAGCAGCCGGATGCGGGCGAGATCCGCATCGGCCCGAGCGTGAAGCTCGCCGTCGTCGACCAGACGCGCGAGGCGTTACAGGACGAGAAGACGGTCTTCGACGCGGTGAGCGGCGGGCTCGACATCCTGCGCGTCGGGCGCTTCGAGATGCCGTCGCGCGCGTATCTCGGCCGCTTTAATTTCAAAGGCGGCGATCAACAAAAGCCGGTCGGCACGCTGTCGGGCGGCGAACGCGGCCGGCTGCATCTCGCGAAAACGCTGCTGCTCGGCGCCAACGTCCTCTTGCTCGACGAACCGTCGAACGATCTCGACGTCGAGACCTTGCGCGCGCTCGAGGACGCGCTCGGCGAATTCGCCGGGACGGTCCTGTGCATCAGCCACGACCGCTGGTTCCTCGACCGGATCGCGACGCACGTCATCGCTTTCGAGGGCGATTCGAGCGTGTATTATTTCGAAGGCAACTATCAAGAGTACGAGGCGCACAAAAAAGTGCGTCTCGGCGAAGAGGCGGCGAAGCCGCATCGCATTCGCTACCGGCCGCTCACCCTTCCTTAATCTGCGCCCGCCTCCGTCACAGCCGCGACGGCGCCGGTAACGACCGGCGCGGCGATTGCGTTTTGAGAACAGTTAGCTTAAACCGCAGCCGAACGCGAAGCGAGACAACGTGAAATTCCTAGCCATGCTGACGGCGACCGTCGCGCTG
>CAXUFI010000053.1:0-11921 GCA_964250245.1 uncultured bacterium | reverse complement strand
GGCCGCTTCCAATTTTACCCTACCGTCTCGTACACCACTCCCTGGGGCGCGATCCGCCTTGCCGATGGGTCTGAGAAGCGTATGGGTCAGGCCGGCATAGGTCTCCCTGAAACCGGGTCAGCTTCAATGTGCCGGCGTCGGCGCTACGCGACCCGCAATGGGGCGCGTGCTCGCGCAGGAGGCCGGTCCGGACGGCATCACGGCAAACTGCATCTGCCCCGGCATCATCGTCACAGAGATTGGGCCGCACCAATCTTGCCGAGGCTAACGTCAAAAACTGGGTCGGCGAAACCGCCTGGGTGGGATGCCGTCGACTCCGGCCTTTTTCATCAGACGACCGACAAGCTCTTGGCCGATTCGCAGCCCCTGGCTGCCAACTCGGCGTGAATCCTTGGCCGCCCATACGTCCGCCGGCTCTCAGCGTGCACGCGCTTTATATCGGCCGCAAGCGTGGCGTCTACAAGTGCTCGTGGGCTCGGCGGCCGGCCGCGCCACTCGTAGTATCCAGCAGGCGAAACGCTGAGAAGCTCGCACGTCCGGCGTACGCTGTGCTGCGTTCTTTGCTCCTCGATGAAGGCGTATTTGATCGGGATTCTTCGCAAGGAACGCGGCCGCTTTTTTAATATTTCGCGATCTTCGCGTATAACTGCGTTTTCACGACGCAGACGGCGGTTTTCGTCTTCAAATGACGTCGGTGGCTTTGCCGCCGCTTTTTCGGAACCGGTTGAGCCGTACTTTCGCCGACACGTCTGCAGCAGCGACGGGTGGACTCCGAGCTCGCGGGCAATGTGCGTAAGACGTGCTCGCCGGCGGCTACGCGAGGGACCGCGTCTTGCTTGAACTCCTCGCTGAATGATCGACGTTCTCTTCCCATAGCACCTCGTAGGCCGGTTTTTCGCCAGCGCTGTATGTGTCCGGGAGATCGAGTCAAGCTCAGCTAGATGAAGAGACAGCCGTGCAAGAACTCGCGATCCGTGAACTATCGCGGCTTTTCGAAGAGCGAGGCTTGCCTCGTCTTTAATCAGCAAGCGTTGTACGCTGCCGTATACGCTAATCACGTATAAGATGAGACTAGGAAGGTAGTGCCGGAATATCAGGACGACGACTTTGAGTGGATATCGAAAAGAAGTGACGATTGAATGCGGCGTAGTGGCTTCGATGTCCAGGCTGTCAAACGCATGTTTCAGTCCGATCGTTATGTCGAACGCTACGATGAAGTGCATTCCACCAGGAGCACCAAGCCGCGGCCTTCGCGTCGGTTAAGTCCACCTGCCGAACGCGGGACGCGCGTAACGATCGCAACGACATTGGGCCCGCGTGCCATCGCGTTCAAGTTGCCGGCGCGACTGAGCTCGGCGAGCGTTGGACGATGAAGCGGAACGCCCCGTCGTCATGCGTGCCGGACGTAACGTCGCAGAGGTGGTTTTGGTTCGACACCTCGGCATGCTGAAGCGCAACGAAAAACTCTTATTCCTAGGTGCGGTATTAGGTGTATTCAATCGGCCCTATTTGCCCTAACCTATAAGCCATGATCGGGGTCGCTTATGCGACCGGCCGCGTAAACGGTTGCGAAGTTAGCGCGGACTCCAAAAACGACCCTTTCAGGACGATCTGGCGAGCCAAGTGCGAAGCGGGTTGGCTTGTCCCGAAAGTCCGTTCCCAAAACAATCGGTTGATTGAGGTTGCCGCGGAGCTGAAGCGCGCACGTCGCCGACTCGACCGACGTCGTATAATCAGCGGAACGCCCTGGAGTACCTCGAGGCCGGCGTTCCGATCGTCTACGAACTCGCTGCAACTCAATCGAGGAGCACCAGAACGGAAGCCGTTTTCGTCGTGCTCTCGCTACCGCTCGCCGATTATATCGAATGCCGCGATGCTCTCCGGCCAGGGGCTCGTAAAGAGAATCGCCGTTCCGACTTACGCACCATCGGTCGCAGAGGGATCGTAATTCAGCTTTCCGCCACGACCTTCTTGGCGCGTACGATGCTCGCCGAACTCATGCTTAATTCGGTTACGCCCATCGTAATGAACGCCGGAATTAAGTCCGGCCGCGCGGCCGCCTCGCCACAGATCGCGACCGGAATATCGCACGCTCGCGCCGCCTGACACACCATGGCGATCGCCCGCATCACCGCGGGATGCTCGGTGCGGTTGAGCGTGGCGACCTTCGGGTTCATCCGGTCGGCGGCCATGATATACTGCGTGAGGTCGTTGGTACCGATCGAGAAGAAGGCGACTTGCGCCGCGAACTCGTCGGCCAGCAACACCGCGGCCGGCGTCTCGATCATGATGCCGAGCGCGAAGTCCGCGTGCGGCACGCCGGCGGCTGCCAGCTCGGCGCGGCATTCCGCGATGAGTCGCCGCACGGCATGGACTTCGCCGAGATCCGCCACCATCGGCACCATCACCCGCACGTTGCCGACGACCGCGGCCCGTAGCAGCGCGCGCAACTGCGGCTTAAAAATGTCCGGCCGCTCCAGGCACAATCGGATGCCGCGCCAGCCGAGAAACGGATTGTCTTCGCGCGGAAACTCGAGGCCGCCGGCCAGCGCCTTATCGCCGCCGACGTCGAGTGTGCGGATGACCACCGGCTGCGGCGCGAACGCTTCCGCCAGCCGGCGGTACGTTTCCGCCTGCTCGTCCTCGCTCGGCAGCGCGCGACGTTCCATGAAGAGAAACTCGGTGCGGAACAGGCCGACGCCATGCGCGCCGGCCCGCAGCGCCGCGGGGATTTCCCGCAGCGCGCCGAGGTTGGCCGCGATCGCGATCGGCCGCCCGTCGCGCGTCACCGGATCGACCGTGCGCCAGACTTCCAGCGCGAGTTCCGCCGCCCGCTCGCGCGCGATTTGCGCCTCGATACGAGCCCGCGTCTCGTCGTCGGGATCGAGGTGAACGGCGCCGCTGTGTCCGTCCAGGGCGACGACGCGGGCCGCGCGGAGTCGGTCGATAGCGAGCGGCGCACCGAGCACGGCCGGAATGCCGTGCGCGCGCGCCATAATCGCGACGTGCGACACGGCCGCCCCTTTGCGGCACACGATCCCGGCGATGTTGGCGAGGTCGGCCCGCGCGAGATCCCAGGCGCCGACTTCATCGGCGACCAGGACCTGGCCCGGCCGTAAGTCGCCGAGCGAGGGTTCCAGCTGCCCGAGCAGCGTTAAGGCGACGCTGCGGGTGACGCTCCTGATGTCCTCGGCGCGGGCGCGCAAATACGGGTCGTCCAGGGCGGCGAAGCTCTCGGCGAGCGACCGCCCGGCGCGCAGCGTCGCCGTCACCCCGTCGAGCCCGCCGCGGATCTCCGCCTCGATCGCGCCGGCGAATGCGTCGTCGCGCGCGACGTCGCACAGCGCCTCGAAGATCGCCGCATCTTCGGAGGTGGCCTGCGACTGCCGGCCCGCGCGCTCGCGGGCGAGCGCGGTCACCGCTTCGCGCAGCCGGCCCACTTCATCGTCGATCTGGCCGGGCGCGAGGGCGCGCGGCGCTTCGACGATCGTAGCGGGAAAGAAGGCGAACGTCGGACCGATCGCGGCGCCCTCGCTGGCGGCGATCCCGCGCGTCTCGTCCCCGCGCGTCTCGCCGGTGCTTGCAGCGGCAGGCGCCGGAGGGAGCGTCTCCATCGCTTCCAGCCCCGCGGCCGGGCTCGAGATGAAGTCCGCCAACTCTGCGATCGCCGAACTCGCGTCCGCGCCGTCGCAGTGCAGGATGACCTCGTCGTTTTCCTTGATGCCCAGGAGCATCAGCTTAACGGAGCTCTTCGCGTTCGCCCGTTTACCGTCGCGCTCCAGCTCGATCTCGGCGGCGAAGCTGCGCGCGAGTTTGACGAATTGCGTGGCCGGGCGCGCATGGAGTCCGTCGCGCACCGCCACCTGTACCCTGCGTATGAGAACCACGCCCGTCCGCGTCTTTAGGTCGCGATGACGATTTCGGCGCCGGGCTGCAAGGCAGCCACGAGCGTCGCGAGATCGACCGGCGCCGCGCAGAGCTCGCCGGGCCGTTCCGGCACGTTCTCGCCGTTGAAGTTGACGACGACGTGGCCGAGCTCGCGCACTTTGGCCCAAGCGAGTTCGCCCACGCCGGTGAGCCGCGTCGAGAGCGGACCCACCAGCAGCTGGTCGCCGATCGCGGGACTATCGGCGCGAGCGTCTTCCTGCACTTCATGCAGCACCGAAACCTCGGCCAGTTCCGGCGGCGCGCCGGCGGCGAACAGAATGAGGACGCCGCCCGCTACGAGCTCGGCCACGTCGGGACCGACGAACGTAATCTTCGTGCGCAATAAGTCGGGCATTTCGCGCCCCTCCCGGGTAAAGGCGAAGCTTAGCTCTCGTTGGTGATTACAGCGCGAAGCTCGCGAGCCAGGCGATAATCACGGAGACCGGCCCCATGACTTGCCGGCTGATCAGAACCGCCGGCACGCCGATTTCGATCGTTTTCGGCTTCGCTTCGCCGAGTGCCAAGCCGACGGGTACGAAGTCGCAGCCCACTTGCGTGTTGTACGCGAATAGCGCCGGCAGCGCCATGCGCGGCGAGATCGTACCGTTGGCGATTTGCGGGCCGATGATGGCGACCCCGATGACTTGGGCGATGACGGCGCCCGGGCCGAGGATCGGCGATAAGAACGGCAGGCCGCAGATTGCCGACAGCACCAGGAGCCCGAAGACCGTGTTGGCGAGCGGCCCCAGCGGCGCGGCCAGCAGATTGCCGATCCCGGTGTAGAGAATCAGACCGATCAACATGGTCACGAAGGCCATGAACGGCAGCACGTTCCGCACCAACTGATCGATCGTGCGCCGGCCCGCGGTGAAGAAGACGTTGACCACCCGGCCCATCACCCGGCCGACCGAGGTGATGATGCGGATCAGCGGGCTGTCGTCGCGGTAATCGTCCTCGGCCACCGCGACCGCTTCGGCCGTGCCGGTCAGCCCCGCCCCGTTCATGCCCGTCCCGACGGTGCCCACGCCATGGCTGCCGTTGCCGTTGTGACTGCCGTTCGCCGTCCCGGCGGTCCCGTCGGCGGTGCTCGCGTCGGCGTAACTCAGGCACGTTTCCTTAACGCCGGAAACGTAGATGTCCTCGGTGATGAATTGCGCTAACGGTCCGGACTGGCCGACCGGCGTGAGATTGATCGTTAAGATGCGCTTCCGCGGATAGACGCCGCAGCGCGCGGTCCCGCCGCAATCGACGATGACGGCGGCGATCTCGCTCTCGAGGGGCGCCGAACGGAAACCGTCGACCGCGGTGGCGCCGGTCATCTCCGCGAGTTTGCGCGCCAGCGGCGGTATGCCGCCGCCGGTGACCGCGACGATCTTGTCACGCTCCTTACTCGGCTTGATCACGAGCGGCCCGCCCCAGCCGGACGATCCACGCTCTACGCGGACGGCCTGAAATTCTTTCTCCATCCTGTGCGTCTCCCTCTCAGAATTACAGCGTCACGCGTTGCCGGCGGGCCATGACCCGGGTGACCGCTTCCGTCGCGATCCCCTTGAGCAGAATCACGACCACACCGACCGCAAAATACCAAATTGCTACGGTCACGTGATAATTTGCCGGCACCTTGCCGGACTTCTCCAATTCCAAGAGCGCCACGAGCACGCCGCCCCAAACGAAATACTCGCCGGGATTCGCGTGAGGAAATAGCCCGAGCACCGGATGCACGAACGAGACGGCGCTATCGTAGAACGCGGGCTTGTGCTTCTCTTCCAGGAACGTACCGAACGTATAGGCCATCGGGTTGGTTAGGAAAAACACGGAAATTATCGGCAGGATCGTGTAACGGGTAATCGCGTATCGGCCGGCGGCGCGCGCGAGGCCGTGCACGCGTTCTTCGCCCACGAACTCGGTTACCGCGTAGAAGGCCGTCATCAGGACCACGAGCGTGGGGATGATGCCGACGACGAAGGAAGCGAAAACCTCGCCGCCCTTTTGGAAGATGCCGATGAAATGGGTGCCGATCGCCGTCAGCCAGCCGATGTTGGCCCCGCCGCTCGCTTGTAGTTTTTTGACCTTGTCGGCGTAGTCCTGAGCCGATTGAGACGTTGTAGCATCGGCCATCAGCGCCGGAAGGCCGTGCCAAGACGCAATGCCGTGCGCCATCAACATCGGAAATGTCATTGCGTCGCTATCCCTCCTAAATGCAGCGGTGGTGTAGTTTCGGAATCTTCAACGCCGGCGCGGCCTCCGTTTGCGTTGCGCGAGAACGTGGCCTGAATCTGCTTAACCGCGCCGGCGAGCGCCTTCGTCCGGCCTTTGTAGGCGATCGCGAATTCATCGTCTGCCAGGCTCGCGAGCGGGCGCCCCGGTTCGATCGGCCACTCGCGAAATTTGGCGAACACGCTGCGGCCCTCCATGAGCAGTACTTGATTGACGGTCAGGCCGGGACTGGCGACGACGATCGCGATCACGCCCCGGCCGAAGGTGCCGCGGGCGGCACTCGCACCGACAGAGCCGTCGGGCCAGGTTTCGGTGATGCGCCGCATCACCGCGGAATAGTGTCGCATCTGCATCCAGGTGCCGGCAGCCTGGCATCCCCAAAGCACCACTAACAACAACAAGCCCTCTTGCCAGAGCTGCATCTGCCCCCTTCGCGTCTCAGGGTCGTAAAGTGATCCGGTCCGGATTTAAACGAACGGCATTACGTCAGCCGCATAACTGCCGAAAAAATTCCGATGAAAAGAATTTTTAGCGAACTCGTCCGTCCTTGTCAATATGTTCATTTTGCTAATCATTCGCGCGTCGCGACGACGCGTCTCGCCTCGGCCGTATGGTCTCGCTCACGCTCGCGGCGGCGCCGCCGCTGCGGCGAAGGCAGCCGTGTTTCGCGCTCGGCGCCACGCGCGGTCGCTCGGCATCGTCCGGCTTCGAATCCTGAGATCGCGTACGGGCTGGAAACCGAGACCGGGGATTTCGCCGAACGTGCGTATGATCCGCGCATCGCCGGTGCGTCTCGACTTCACGTACCGGCAGCGGCGTCCGCGCCTTCGGCTCGGGGGTATTGTTTGGTCGTGTTATATTTGTGATGTCGGCGCGCCGCCTTCGCCGTCCGCCGGTGCCGGCCACCCACTCGATATAAAAGGATACATGGATCTCAGTCTGGCCCGCGAGTTAACGGATACGCCCGACCTCACGCACCGGCTGCGGCGGCTGCGATTCTTCGAGGGCTACTTTCGCGGCCATTTGGAACCGCTGGCCGAGCGTTCGGGTCTCGTCGTCAACGTCGACTCGGTGCGGTTGACGCGCGCTTTTTTAGCATGGAGCCAAGACTTCACGCGGCAGCGCGCGGCCGCGCTCGACCGGCGGGACTACATCGTGTTCACCGCCGAGATGCTGCTCATGCGTCTGCTCGAGAATAAGGCCGTCGAGGTGATCAGCTGCACGCCGCCCGCGTCGCTCGGCGAACACGTGCGCGAGATCATCGACTTCTGGCCCGAAGGCTTTCTGTTCACGGAATACTGCCTGAACGTGCTGCAGGCCGTGCTCCGTCAGGAGTTCGGGGAAACGCCCCAGGCGACGGTCTCCGTCAGCCCGCTCGCCAGCGACCTGCGCGTCTGGTGGTCGTACCGCGAGAACGTCACCGAAGACGTCGCTACCGCCATCGGGTTCTTCGACTTATTCGTCGGCGGCGAACCGAACTGGCGAGCCCTGACGTTCGCCGCCCAACGTCCGGCGATGATGCGTGCCGCCCAGCTGACCGCATCCCGCGTGCGATCCGAAGATGGAAAATCCGGACCCCAAACGAAGTGACGCCGCGCTCGGCCCGTCTCGATAATTAAATTCCGTCTCCGTCTCGATATCGCGTCCCGCCGGCCGGACGGCAACGCGCGATACGAGATGACGACGCAAGCGTGGTTCGAAGTTCGACCTCAAGATTTCGTTTAGGTGTTAATCGTAAGAAGATAACCTGTAAGATCGCTTACGGTGTGAAAGTGATCGAAGCCGGACCGTTGCGTCCCGACGTAGGGCAATCGGCGGCGCAATTACGTAGGCGGAATTACCTAGATCGGAGAGCTTGGTCCGACGTGCGCAAGGCGATCGTGTCGAGGACGCCCGGGGCTCGGAAGACGTTCGCACCTATTCTCGGGAGACGCCCGGTAACAGCTTCACGAACCACCGGAGATTTTCGATGAGTGCCATTGCCCACGTCGGGTTAGCCGCCGAGCTTGCGGCCTATGCCGAGGCCCGCGGTCCCGTAACCATCGGCTTGGCGGGAGCCGGGCAGATGGGGACCGACATCATCGTGCAGGTCGGCTTCATGGTCGGCGTGCGGCTCGGCGCCGTCTCGGAGATACGCACCGAGCTCGCGGTCGATGCGCTGCTGCTGGCCGGCCGCAGCGAGGACGACATCGTCGCCGCCGGTTCTGCCGCCACGATCGACCGGGCCATCGAGACCGGCCGGGTCGCCGTTACCGAAGATTACCGGGTGCTGTGCTCGGCCGGCCATATCGACGTCATCATCGACGCGACCGGCAACCCGAACATCGGCACGCTTATCGCGCTCGAGGCGATGAAGCAAGGCAAACACGTCGTCATGCTCAACGTCGAGGCGGACGTCACGATCGGCCGCTTCCTTAAAGCCGAGGCGCTTAAAGCGGGCGTGGTCTACACCGGTGCGGCCGGCGACGAGCCCGCGGCGGCGCTCGAGATCATCGGTTTCGCGCAGTCGCTTGGCTTCGATATCGTCGCCGCCGGCAAGGGCAAGAACAACCGGCTGCAATTCGACGCCACCCCCGACGATTACGAGGAAGAGGCCAAGCGCCGCAACATGGGCACCCGCATGCTGGTCGAGTTCGTCGACGGCTCGAAAACGATGATCGAGATGACGGCGATCGCCAACTCGACGGGGCTCGTCCCGGACGTCCCCGGCATGCACGGCCCGAGCGCGACGCGCGACGAGCTCGCGCAGGTGCTCTGCACCAAGGCCGACGGCGGCATCCTCGACAACTCCGGCGTCGTCGATTTCTCGATCGGCAAGGGCGTGGCGCCGGGGGTGTTCTGCATCGTAAAGCCGCGCCACCCGCGCGTGCTCGAACGCATGGTCGACCTCAAGGTCGGCCCGGGCCCGTGCTTCACGATCTTCCGCCCCTATCACCTAACCAGTTTGGAAGTGCCGCTCTCGGCCATTCGCGGCACCGTCAGCCGCCGGCCGGATACGCAACCGGTTGACCGGCCGGTCGGCGAGTGCGCCTCGGTCGCCAAGCGCGATCTCGAGCCCGGGCGGGTCCTGGGCAAGATCGGTGAGTACGATTATCGCGGTTTCGCCCTAACGTGGCGCGACGCGCGCGCCGCGAACGCGGTCCCGTTAGGATTAGCGGAACGCGCGCGGGTGCTCAAGCCGATTAAGGCCGGCGAGAAATTAACCTACGACAATTGCGCGCCGGACGATACGATGGTGATCACGCAGATCCGGCGCCGGCTCGACGAATCGGACGCACGATATCTTTAGCGAGCAATCGACGCGGCCACCCATCCTCGGCACGGGTGCACCGCACGACTTTCATGGAGGCGCCGCGCGATGGACACGACGTTGAACCTTCCCGAACTCTATCGCCGGCTGCCGGCCGGCGCGCTACGCGACGCGCTGCGCAAGATGTATCTGATACGGCGCTTCGAGGAGAGCGCCGAAGACGCGTACATGCGCGGCTTGATCCACGGCACCATGCATCTTTCGATCGGACAGGAAGCCAGCGCCGTGGGCAGCTGCCTGCCGCTGAGCGACGGCGACTATATCACCTCGACCCACCGCGGCCACGGCCACTGCATCGCCAAAGGCGCCGACGTCAAGCAGATGTTCGCCGAGTTTTTCGGCAAAGAGACGGGGTATTGCCGCGGCCGCGGCGGCTCGATGCACATCGCCGACCCCGCGAAGGGTAACCTCGGCGCCAACGGCATCGTCGGCGGCGGGATCCCGATCGCGGTCGGCGCGGCGCTCGCGGTGAAGAAACGCGGGCTCAACGCGGTCGTCGTTTCCTTCTTCGGCGACGGCGCGAATAACGAAGGCGCGTTCCACGAGGCGCTCAATATGGCTACGATCTGGCGTCTGCCGGTCGTGTTCGTCTGCGAGAATAACCAGTACGGCATGTCGACGTCGAGCGAACGGTCGACCGCGGTGCGCCAGATCGCCGATCGTGCCGTAGCCTACGGCATGCCGGGCGTGACGGTCGACGGGAACCGCGTAGCCGATGTCGCCGAGGCGGCTTTCGCCGCGACCGCCCGCGCCCGCGCCGGTGACGGACCGACGCTCATCGAGAGTAAGACGTACCGCATCAGCGGCCACTCGCGCAGCGATCGCAATCGCTACCGTACGAAAGAAGAGATCGAGACCTGGCGGCAACGCGATCCGATCATGCAGTTCGAAGCCGAGCTTCAGAGCTTCGGCCTGGTTGCGGAGGCCGAAATTTCGTCCTTGCGCGACGACGTCGAGGCCGAGATCTCGGCGGCCCTCGAATACGCCCGCGAAAGCCCCTCGCCCGAGCCGAGCGAGCTGACCCGCGACGTCTATTCCCCGGCAGGCCGGTGATGCGCGAGCTTAGCTACGCGCAGGCGATCAACGAGGCGCTGTCGATCGCGCTCGAGACCGACCCCCGCGTCTTCTTGATGGGCGAGGACATCGGTGTCTACGGCGGCGCCTTCCAAGTCACGGGCGACCTGGTGCATCGCTTCGGCGAGGACCGCGTAATGGATACGCCGATCTCCGAACTGGGCGGCGCCGGCGTCGCGGTCGGCGCCGCGCTCGTCGGCATGCGCCCCGTCTTCGAGTTTCAGTTCTCCGACTTCGCGGCGCTGGCGATGGAGCAGATCGTCAATCAGGCCGCCAAGCTGCGGTACATGCTCGGCGGCGCGGTGTCGGTGCCGCTCGTCATGCGCTTTCCGGCCGGCTCCGGCACCGGCGCGGCGGCGCAGCACAGTCAGAGCCTCGAGGCGTGGTTAGCGCACGTGCCGGGGCTTAAGGTGGTTCAGGCGGCCACGCCGCACGACGCGAAGGGTCTGCTGCTGGCCGCGATCGCCGACCCGGACCCGGTGATGATCTTCGAGCACAAGCTGCTCTATAAGATGAAAGGACCGGTTCCGGAAGGCTACTTTACGGTGCCGATCGGAACCGCCGAAGTTTGCCGGCGCGGCCGCGACGTAACGATCGTCGCCACCGCGATCATGGTGCACCGGGCGCTCGACGCCGCCGCCACGCTGGCCGGCGAGGGCATCGACGCCGAGGTCATCGACCTGCGTACGCTGCGCCCGATGGATAGCGCTACTCTCATCGACAGCGTCAAGCGCACGTCGCGCCTGATCTGCGTCTACGAAGGCGTCAAGACGCTCGGTATCGGCGCCGAAATCAGTGCCGCGATCGCCGAGAGCGAAGCGTTCGGCTACCTCGACGCGCCGATTATCCGGCTGGGCGGCGCGGAGGCGCCGATACCATACAGTCCGGAGCTCGAGAAAGCCGCGGTGCCGCAGGTGGCGGACATCGTCGCGGCCGCGCGCTCTCTGGTGCGGGTGCTGGTCTGATGCCGCCCGTCGAAGTCATTTTCCCGCGCGTCGATATGGACATGGAGAGCGGGCTGATCTCGCGCTGGTATGTGACCGAGGGCGAGCGGGTCGAGAAGGGCCAACCGCTGTTCGAGATCGAGACCGACAAGGCAGCGATGGAGATCGAGGCCCCCGGCACGGGTATTCTGCGCGACGTCGTCGCGGCGGCCGAGACGTCGGTCCCGGTCGGTAGCACGGTCGCTTGGATCCACGACGGCGTCGAGATGTACGCAGCGGCCGAGCCGGCGGTCGACGCGCCCGGCGAGCCCGCGCTGGAAAGCGACAACACCGGCCCGAACGGCGCGCGTAACATCGTCGGGCTCGATACCTCGCTGCCGGTCGCCGAGACGGCCGCCCCGATGCCGACCCCGACGCCGGCCCCGAAGCCGACGCCGACGAGCTTCGAG
>CAXUFI010000052.1:0-11952 GCA_964250245.1 uncultured bacterium | reverse complement strand
GTGCGAGCGTCCTGGCCGACGCGCGGCAACGTTCGGAGGCAGGCGATTCGGCCGGTGCAGTTGCCGAACTCGCCGCGTACGTCGCGGCGCATCCCGCGGAGCGGATGCCGGCAGTCTTTCTCGGCGACCTCTACATTCGCAGCAACGCGTTGAAAGATGCCGAACGGACGTATCTGGCGGCGCTGACCTTCGCTCCCAACGATAAAGAGCTGCACGACCGGCTCGGAAACGCGTACGCCGCCGACGGTCTCGTCGCGCAGGCGCTCGAACAATATCAATTGAGCCTGCCCGACGTCGTCGCGTACGCCGACCTCGTGCGGCTGCACCGGCACATCGGTGACCTCGACGCTTTCGTACTGAAGTATCGCGCGAACGCCGAAAACCGCCCGTACGACCCTGCGGCCCAGTTCGGCTACGGTGCCGTGCTGCGAGATCTTCGCCGGCCCGCGGAAGCCGTGCCGTACCTCGAACGCTCCATCTTTTTATTCCAGCGATCGTGCGCCGCGCGGACCGAACTCGGCGACGCGTATCTCGATCTCGACCAGCAGAAGAGCGCGGCGGCGGAGTACCGAAGCTGCCTCGCCTTCGAACCGGATAACTATGCCGCCCTCGTCGATCTCAGCCTCACCTTCGATCCGGTCGCGCAAGCCGCGGCCGCGCAAAAGTTACTCGATCGCGCCTATGCCTTGCAACCGAACCGGCCCGAAGCGCTGGTCGATCGCGGCTTCGTCGCCGATGCCACGGGCGAAATCGAAGCGGCGATCTCGTATTATCGACGCGCGCTCGCGACCGACGTCCTCGCGCGCGATGCCTACGTCGACCTCGGCTACGATTACCAGTTGCAACAGCGATTCTCGCTCGCCGAGGCGGCGTTCCTGAAGGGCTTAAGCGTCTCGCCGGACGACGGGCGGCTGGAATATCTGCTCGGCCGGGCCTATGCGGATCAGGGGAAACGACCCTCGCGAAGGCCGAGTTCGCCCACGCTGCCGTCAGCGACGAACCCGACGTCCGCAGCGCCGCCGCGACGCAGCTCGCCACGTTGCGCTAGCGAGCTACCCCGGCCGAACGAGCGCGGCGCCGCGGTACTCTTGCAACGACCGCGGCGGTCCGGCTTCGGAAGCGAGCGCTTCGACGAGCGCCCGCGCGGTGTCGAGGCTCGTCAGGCAGGCGACGCTCGTCTCGACCGCCGCGCGGCGGATCCGATAGCCGTCGTTCTGCTCGCGCGGGCCGGCGGCATTGATGACGAGATCGACCGATCGCGCGACGATCGCGTCGAGGACGTGCGGCGAGCCGTCGGCGATCTTGTTGATGCGGTTCGCCGGGATGCCGTGCTCCGTTAGGAGCCGGTGCGTCCCCTCCGTTGCGACGAGGCTATACCCGAGCTGCGCGTAGCGGCGCACGATGGGAACGGCTTCGGCCTTATCCTCATCGGAGATCGAGACGAGGATTCTTCGCGAGCCGCCGTCGAGCGCTTCGGGGAAGCGGATCCCGGCGGCGATGAATCCCTTACGCAGCGCACCTGCGAACGTGGCGTCGATGCCGAGCACCTCGCCCGTCGATTTCATCTCCGGCCCGAGAATCGTCTCGACGCCGCGCATCTTCGCAAATGAAAAAACCGGAACTTTGACGACGACGAACGGCGCGTCGGGCAAAAGGCCGGTGCCGTACGGCATCGCGGCCAGCTTCTCCCCGAGCGCGACGCGTGTCGCCGCCGCGACCAAGTTGATCCCCGTCGCCTTCGAGATGATCGGCACCGTGCGGCTCGCGCGCGGATTCGCTTCGATGATGAATAACTCGCCGCGGTGGATCACGAACTGAATGTTGATCAGGCCGCGCGTCTCGAGCTCGTGCGCGATCGCGCTCGTGACGGCCAGAATGTGCTGCTGCATCGCCGGAGCGATGGATTGCGGCGGATAGACGGAGATCGAATCGCCCGAGTGGATGCCGGCCCGCTCGACGTGTTCGAAGATACCGGGCACGAGAATGTCGGTGCCGTCGTAGACGGCGTCGACTTCGACTTCGAGTCCGCGCAAATACTTATCGACGAGCAGCGGCGCGCCGGGCGTAATCGGCGGCGCCGTCTCCGCGTAACTCGCGAGCTGGCCTTCGTTATAGACGATTTCCATCCCGCGGCCGCCCAGCACGTACGACGGTCGCACGAGCACGGGGAAGCCGAGTTCGCGCGCGATCGTGCGCGCCTGCCGGAACGACGTCGCGGCGCGTCCTTCCGGGCGCGCGACGCCGAGCCGCTGCAGGGCGGCTTCGAATTTTTCGCGATCCTCGGCCATGTCGAGGCTCTTGCGATCGCTGCCGATGATGCGCACGCCGCGCCGTGAGAGTTCCGCGGCCAAATTGATGGCCGTCTGGCCGCCGAACGCGAGCATGACGCCGGCGGCCTGCGTCGCATCGTACGCCGCCTGCACTTCGTCCGCGCCCGGCGGCTCGAAGATAAGCGTGTCGGAGATGTCGAAGTCGGTCGAGACGGTCTCGGGGTTATTATTGACCACGACCGCCGCGCGACCGGCGTCGCGCAGCGCCCAGGCCGCGTGAACGCAGCTGTAATCGAACTCGATGCCCTGACCGATGCGAATCGGGCCGCTGCCAACGACGACGACGGCCGGCCGCGCCAGCGGCCGCATCTCGTCGCGCTCGAAGCGCGACAAATAGTAGTACGGCGAGCGCGCCGGAAACTCGGCGGCCGCCGTGTCGACCATGCGGAACGCGAGGCCCGCGTCGTAGGCCCGCGCGTCGACCTCGCGGCCGTGCAAGACTTCCAGCGAGCGGCGTGAGTAGCCGCGCTCGAAAGCGGCACGCACGTCGGCCGGCGCGAGCGCCGCGCGCAGCCGCTCTTCGAGATCGACGAGCTCGCGATATTCCCACAGCCAGAAGGCGTCGATCGACGAAAGCTCTTGCAGCCGTTCGAGCGGTTCCCCGCGGCGCATCGCTTCGGCGATGGCGAAGAGCCGTTCGTGCGTCGGGGCGACGATCGCCGCCTCGAGTTCGTCCGCGGTCCACGTTTCGAGCATCCCGGTCAACGTTTCGCGCCCGAGGTCGAGGCCGCGCACCGCTTTAAGGAAGGCCGCGCCGAACGTGCGGCCGATCCCCATCGCTTCGCCGGTCGACTTCATCTGCGTGCCTAGGCGCGTATCGGCGCGCGGAAATTTATCGAACGGCCAGCGCGGAATTTTCACGACGACGTAGTCGAGCGTCGGTTCGTACGCCGCTTTCGTAACGCCGGTCACGGGGTTCTCGATCTCGTCGAGCGTCATGCCGAGCGCGATCTTGGTCGCGATTTTGGCGATCGGATACCCCGTCGCTTTCGACGCGAGCGCCGAGCTGCGTGAGACGCGCGGGTTGACCTCGATGATGTTGTACTCGCTGCGCTCGGGGTGCAGCGCGAATTGAATGTTGCAGCCGCCCTGCACGTTGAGGGCGCGGATCACGTTGATGCTCGACGTGCGCAGCATCTGATATTCGAAGTCGGAGAGCGTCTGCGATGGTGCGACCACGATCGAATCGCCCGTGTGCACGCCGACGGCGTCGATATTCTCCATGTTGCAGACGACGATGCAGTTATTCGCCCGGTCGCGCAGGACTTCGTACTCGATCTCTTTCCAGCCGAGGAGGCTCGTTTCGACGAGCGCTTGGTGGATGAGCGAGGCTTCGAGCCCGACGGCGAGCGTCGCGCGCAGCTCCGCCTCGTCGCGCACGATGCCGCCGCCGGTACCGCCGAGCGTATACGCCGGCCGGATGACGAGCGGGTAACCCATCGCCTCCCCGAAGGCCACCCCCGCGGCGACGTCCGTCACGATCGTGCTCGGCGGCACGGGTTCGCCGATCGCGAGCATCGCATCTTTGAAGCGCGCGCGATCCTCGGCGAGTTTGATCGTCGCGATCGGCGTCCCGAGCAGGTCGAGCCCGTGCCGCGCGATCGCGCCGTTATCGGAGAGTTCGACGGCGAGATTCAAGCCCGTCTGGCCCCCGAGCGTCGGTAAGAGCGCGTCCGGCCGTTCGCGGGCGACGATCGCCTCGAGCGACGCCGCCGTCAGGGGCTCGAGATAGACGGCATCCGCGACTTCGGGATCGGTCATGATCGTCGCGGGGTTCGAATTGACGAGGACGACACGGTGGCCTTCCTCACGCAACGCCCGGCACGCCTGAACGCCCGCGTAATCGAACTCGGCGGCCTGTCCGATCACGATCGGACCCGAGCCGATCACGAGGATGTTGCGGCGCGCCCTCACGTGATGGAGAGTCCGGCTGCGGCTCCGGGGGCGGCGGACCGGATCTCGTACCGTTCGCTCAAGCGGCGGCTAAATCGGATGCACGGGTATTCGACGAAGCGATATATGACGTAGGCGAGGGCAGCGGTGGCGGCGAGCGTCGCGAAAAAGGCGCCGAGCGGCGGAAAAAGGTGATGCATCACCGTCAGCAGCGCCGGATGAAAGAGATAGACGGAGTAGCTGATCGTGCCTAGCCAAACGAGCGCCGCGGGCATCGCTCGCGAACGCAGGAGGTACGCGCCGATGAAAAACGCGTAAGCCGCCGCCCAAGGCGCCGCGACCGCGAAATAGCCGAATTGATCGTCCGGGTCGCCCTTCTTGTAGATCACGTAATTTAAGGCGATCGCGAGCGCCGTGACCACCGCCAACGTCGAAAGCAAGCGCAGCACGCGCGCGGCGGAGACGCGGCCGCTGAAATGCCGGAAGAGAAGCGTGCCGACGAACATCGACGTCAAGTAAAACATGCCGGCGAGCGGCAGGCGCCGCTCGAGCACGACGGGCGCGACGATGCCGCCCAGCAAGAGCAGCAACACGAAGCAATAAACGATTACCGTGCTCCTGCGCAGCACGTGGAGCCGGAACAGCAGCGCGCACAGCGTATAGAAGACGATCTCGATCGCGAGCGTGTAGTAGTGTCCGCGCAGGTCGGGTACGCGAACGAACTCTTGCAACATCGTCAGGTTCACGAGTGCGTTGCGCGCGAGATGAACCGTCGCCACCGGCTCGATTTCGTCCCGGTAACCCACGGCGAACAAAGCCACGAAGGCGACGACGCTGAGCACGTAGGCCGGATAGAGCCGGAACACGCGGCTGATCGCGAAGTGCCGAAGCGATCCCGAGCGTTCCAAGCTGAAGGGAATCACGAAACCGCTCGTGAGGAAGAACAGCACGACGCCGAATTTGCCGGCGCTAAACGCGTAATGACCGAAGTCGCGCGCGGCGGGCCATAAGAGTTCGGCCGAATGATCGGCCATCACGGCGAGCGCGGCCAGCCCGCGCGTTACATCGAGAAAACGAAGGCGCCCCGTCTCTCGACTCGCGCTCTCTGGCAGGCTCGACATCAAAGGTGCCTTTTTCTTCGGTTCGCGCATCGTGTCCGCTTCGCGTCGAACGCCGCCGGCTCGTCTTGGCACTCCCTTGACATGATTGCCAGCACCGGTAGAATGCTAGTCGGAGAACGCGCCAGGCGGGAGTTGCCTTGATCGGAAACCGCTTCCTCGATTACCTCGCGCCGGCGGTATCGCAAGACTGTCTGCAGGCAGCGGTCACGCGCACCTTCGCTCCGGGCGACGTCGTCGCCCATCGCGGCGACCGCGTCGCGGAGGCGCTCTTCCCGCTGCGCGGCGCCGTGTCCGAGATCGAAGAGGGACTCGACGGCGGTTCGACCGAGGTCACGGCGCTCGGTCCCGAGGGCGTCAGCGGATTCGAAGCACTGTTGGATGCGCCGCTCTGCCCGTTCTTGCGAGTTACCGAAGTGCATGCGACGGTCGTCGCGGTTCCGATCGCGCAGCTGCTCGAGGTGCGCGAGCGTTCTCCGGCGCTGCATCGCCTGCTGCACCGGTATGCCATCGCGCGGTTGCAAGGCGCGGGCATCAGCATCGGTTGCAACGCGCGGCACGATGCCCAGTCGCGGCTCGCTCGCTGGTTGCTGCGCATGAACGATCGCGTGGGCGACGCCGAGTTCGAACTCACGCACGCGACGATCTCGTCGATGCTCGGCGTGCGCCGTGAAACCGTCACGCGCGCGATCGCCGGCCTCGCCGCCGAGAACGCGATCTCCGCCGGCCGCAACGCCGTGAGTATTATCGATCGCGCTCGTCTGGAAGGCCTTTGCTGCAGCTGTTACGCCGAAGCTCGCGCGCTGTACGATACCCTGTACGCCGTCGCCGGGGAATGACGTGCGGCGACTACCGCTCCGTGCGATCCGTACCTTGCTCGCCGTTACCGCTCAGTTCGTAACCGCGTTTGTACTCCCACTCGTCTTGGTAAGTAACTAAGACGTTTCGTCCGTTGACGTTCGAACCGCGCGCTGATCATCAAACGTTAGGAGCTCGATGTTTCGCCACAATAAGAGGCTACAGTATTACACGCCCCCGGATAAGCCCGACGCGCACTTGGCGGTCATCTGCCAAGAGCTGCTCGGCGGTCACTATGGCGAGGTTTCCGTCATGATGCAATATCTGATGCAGGGGTTCACGTGCAAGGGTGCACCGAAGTATCGCGACATGCTGCTCGAGATCGGTACGGAAGAGATCGGGCACGTCGAGATGCTGAGCACGCTTATCACGCAGCTGATGGACAAGGCGCCGTTGCAAGATAAAGAAGCGATGGAACGCAGCAACCCGCTCGTCGGCGCGATCATGGGCGGCAAAAACTCGGGCGAAGCGACGATGGAACTCGCTTCGATGATGCCTTCGATGGCGATCGCCGCCGGCGGCGGCCCGAAACTCACCGATTCCTCCGGTTCGCCTTGGAGCGGCGCGTTCGTCATCGCGAGCGGTAATTTGCTCGCCGACTTCCGCGACAATCTCGCGAAAGAATCGCAAGGGCGGTTGCAAGCCTGTCGCGTCTATAATATGACGGACGATCGCGGCGTCAGGGACACGCTCGCTTTCATGATCGAACGCGATTACGAGCACCAGCTCCATTGGCTCGCTGCGGTTAAGGAACTCGAAGCGGCCGAAGAGAGCGGCGTCGTCGTGCCGGTCGAGTTCCCGCACTTCGAAGATAAAGAGAAATACGCGTATCAGTTTTGGGGCTTGTCCGACGGCACCGAGGCGAACAAGGGAGCCTGGGCCACGGGCAAAGCGCCCGACGGCTCGGGACACGCTTTCCAATATCTCGATCAGCCCGAACCGATCGGACCGGAGCCGTCGTACGCACCCGGCGATCCGCGCCTGTTCGGTACCGGCAAGACACCGAAAAACGGCAACGGCATCGCGGCCGGCGCCGTAAGCGGCGAACTCTAAACTACCCCGACGTCGTCCGGGCCGGCGTTATCCCCGCCGGCTCGGACGATCTCGCCGGAAGCCGCTGCGCACAACCACGCTCGACGGATACCGGACCGGCCTACGCCTTCTCGGCGACAGCTATCTTCGACTGCGCAGCACGCTCGTGCTACAAATCAATAGCTTTTGCAGGTGCGATAACGCACGTCGTCGTCGCGGCTCGCGCGACCGGGCGGCGGAGCCGAGCGGCTCGGATCTCGGCGGGAGAGCATGAAGGCCTCGGACCAATCGCGGGTACGAGGGGCTGGTGAGCGCCCCTACAGCTGAAGTCGAACACGCGCGGGCAGCGGGCCTGCGCTACGTCGACGACCATATCCCGGGCATCCGGCGCAAACGCGTCGAGGCCGGCTTCGCCTTCTTCGATCCGGCCGGGAAGCGAATCACGAACGAGGACGAACTCAAGCGGATCAAGTCCTTGGCGATCCCGCCGGCTTACGAAGATGTGTGGATCTGCCCGCTGGCACACGGCCACGTGCAAGCTACGGCGCGCGATGCGAGGGGCCGCAAGCAGTACCGCTACCACAAGCGATGGCGCGAAGTTCGCGATGCGAACAAATTCGAATCGACCATCGCCTTCGGGACGGCACTGCCGAAACTGCGCGATCGCGTCGAACGCGATCTCAAACTCGACTGCATGACCCGCGAGAAGGTCATCGCGACCGTCGTCCGGATGCTCGACGACACGCTGATGCGCGTCGGAAACGAAACCTACGCGCGCGATAACGATTCGTACGGCCTTACGACGCTACGGCCACGGCACGTCCGCGTCACCGGCGAGAAACGCATCCGCTTAAAGTTCAGAGGCAAGAGCGGGGTCGAACACACGATCACGATCGAGGATCGGCGGCTGGCGAAGACGGTCGTCCGCTGCCGGAATCTGCCCGGCGAATTACTCTTCACCTACCTCGACGACGACGGTCAACCGCAACCCGTCGAGTCGAGCGACGTCAACGAATACTTGCGCGAGACGATGGAGGGCGATTTCTCGGCGAAGGATTTTCGCACGTTCGCAGCCACGGTGCTGTGCGCCGTCGAACTCGAACGCGCGGGTACGGCCGCGACGGTGGCCGAGGCGAAAGCCGCCGTCGCGCGCGCGATCGAAGCGACGGCGAAGAAGCTCGGGAACACGCCGTCGGTGTGCCGGAAAAGCTACGTGCACCCGAGCGTCGTCGAGCGCTACCTCGACGACCGCAGCCTCACGTTGCCCGCCGCTCGTAAGACGGCGGCGAACGCCGGCCTCGAAGCCGACGAAATTCGCGTGCTCGCCTTTCTCACCGGGCTCGCTTCGCGCGATGAAGGTACGGAACGGATGGCAAAACTCGAACGCTCCGTCACCAGTGCGAAAGCGAAGAAAGCCTCCTAAAGCTACGGCGCGAGCCGGGACAACCCCCAGCCCTTCTCCGTGCGCGTGTACGCGAGCCGGTCGTGCACGCGATTGCGGCGGCCTTGCCAGAATTCATACGCCTGCGCCGTCAGCCGGTAGCCGCCCCAATATGGCGGCCGTGGCACGTCCATACCTTCGAACTGCTCGTCGGCGGCCTGCATCCGCGCTTCGAGATAGATGCGATTCGGGACGATCGTGCTCTGGGGCGAGGCCCAGGCGCTCAAGCGATGGCCGCGCGGGCGCTGCGCGAAATAGGCGTCTGATTCGGGTGCCGGGAGGCGCGCGATCTTTCCCTCGATTCGCACTTGACGTTCGAGCGCCGCCCAGTAGAACAGCAGCGCCGCGTGCGGATGCGCGTCGAGTTCGTGCCCCTTACGGCTCTCGTAGTTGGTGAAAAAGACGAAGCCTTGCTCGTCGTAACCGCGCAGCAGCACGACGCGTAGCGACGGCCGGCCTTCCGCGCCGACCGAGGCGACGGTGACGGCGTTAGGCTCGACGACCTCATCGCTCGCGATCGCTTCGCCGAGCCAACGCTCGAATTGCGCGAGCGGCTCCGGCGCCGCCTCCCCTTCGTCGAGCGTCCCCTTCTCATAGCTGATCCGCGCTTCGCGGACGGTCCGTTCGTCCTTCACACCGCACTTTGACGCGCGGCGCCGGTCGCGGGTGCCGGGCTATGCGCGGCGCTCCGGCTCGCCGGGGCTCGCAGATACGAGACCCGTTGAAACGACTCGTACGTGTGCCGCTCGGCGAGCCGCAGGTGCGCCTGCATCGCTTCGAGCGACCCTTCGCCATTCTCGAGTGCGTTGATCGCGGCTTCGTGCGCCCACGGCATGATGAAGGCGACGCGCGTGCCGTCGAGACTGGCGAACGCGGTCCCATCGATGAAGCCGTGGATCGGTTGCGCGAACCGCTCGACGTACGAGAGCACGGCAGAAACGAGCGGGCCCTGCCGCTCCGGAACGGTTTCGAAGCGCTGCACGATATAGAACGAGGAATCGCTCGCGGAGCCGTCGCCGCGTATCCGGCCCGCAATCCGGTAGCGGCGGCCGTCGGAGCTTCGCGAGCGCCAGTCGGCGGAGTACAAGAGCATCCCGGGGGCGCCCTCCGTCATCCAATTCTCGCCGCCTTCGTATTGCAGCACGATCGCCACGGAGCCCGTGTCGGAACGCACGTAGAGCGAACCGTCGATGAAACCGGAACTCTCCGTCGCATCGCCGAGCCGGGTCGCGAAATCACCCGTTAACCCGCGCGACGGCGCGGCATCGAGCTCGTAGAACCCTAAGAAAGCTTCAGCCATGATGCGAGCTTCGAATCTCGAAGCGCCGCTCCCGCGCGGGAATTTCGTTCCGGCTTCCGGTACTGCGGCAGGCATGAGAGTTGCAGGACCGCAGGCGAGCCCCAGGGCGATGTGGCGCGGGCTATCGCCCGCGGCGCGGCGCACGTTCAACGCGGCGTTTCTCGGCTGGACGCTCGACGCGTTCGACTTTTTCCTCGTAACGTTCGTCATCAAGGACATCGCCGACGAATTTCACCAGACGCGGGCCGCGGTGTTCGGCGCGATCACCTTGACGCTCGCGCTCCGGCCGCTCGGTGCGCTGATCTTCGGCATCGTCGCCGATCGCTTCGGCCGGCGCGGCCCGTTGATGGTCAACATTCTCTTCTATTCGTTCATCGAATTGTTGAGCGGCTTCGCGCCGACGTTCACGGCATTCCTCATCTTGCGCGCCGTCTACGGCGTTGCGATGGGCGGCGAATGGGGCGTCGGCGCGGCGCTCGCGCTCGAATCGTTACCGGCCGAGACGCGCGGCTTCTTCTCGGGCGTCTTGCAACAGGGCTATGCCACGGGCTACCTGCTCGCGGCGATCGCTTTTTTTCTCATCTATCCACATTTCGGCTGGCGCGCGATGTTCTTCTTCGGCGCGGCGCCCGCACTGCTCGTGCTCTACGTTCGCTCGTTCGTGCCCGAGTCCGACGCGTGGAAAGAGCAGAAGGCGCGCAAACTGGGCGAGACCGGCAATCTCTGGCTCGCGTTTCTGCGTCAGCCCGCGCTGTTTATCTACGCGATCGTCTTGATGGCCGGGTTCAATTTTATGTCGCACGGTTCGCAGGATCTCTATCCGACGTTCCTGCGCGATCAGCACGGTTTCGGCGTCGGGACCGTGACGTCGCTCGCGATCGTCGCGAACATCGGGGCCATCGTCGGCGGCACGCTGTTCGGCGGGTTTTCGCAAGCGTGGGGCCGCCGGCGCGCGATCGTGACGGCGGCGCTCGTCGGCATCCTCGCGATCCCGCTCTGGGTGTTCGCACCGTCGGTCGCGCTGCTCGCCGTCGGCGCTTTCATCCTGCAATTTTTCGTGCAGGGCGCGTGGGGCGTCATCCCGGTTCACCTCAACGAACTCTCGCCGGGTGAAGTGCGCGGTACGTTTCCCGGCTTCACGTATCAGCTCGGCAATCTCATCTCGGCGGGTGCGAGCCAAATAGAAACCACCTTCGCGACTCATACGTTTCCGCTCCCGGGCGGTGGCGCCGATTACGCCAAGGCGCTCGCCGTCATCATGCTGATCGTCTTTTCCGTCGTCGCGCTGATCACCGCGGTCGGCAAGGAGCGCCGCGGCGTCGATTTCGCTACGGATTAGGATTCGCAGCGTCGGGCCGCGCGAGCCACACGAATTGCGGCTCGACGCGCGGAAACGGAACCACCCGGTGAGACGCGAGCGCTGGAACGCTATCTCGAGACGCTCCGGCGTTACGGCAGGCGGCCCGCACCGACGGCGATGAGCGACGTCGCGAGCAGCAGTGCCGCGCCGCCGAACGCGAACGCGAAACCGCCGTCGACGCGCTTCTTCTCCCAGACCGTATCGAGCGCGACGCCGCGAAACGCATCGCGTAATTCGGCCGCGTCGCGCGCCCCGACGTAACGGCCGTTGCCGTTCTGCGCGATCGCGCGCAGCGCGTCGACGTCGAGGTCCGCGAGGTCGCTCGTACCCGGAATCGTTTGGCCGCTGTCGGCCGAGCCGACGCCGACGGTTTCGATCTTTACGCCGCCCGCGCCGATCGTCTGGGAAGCCGCGACCGGATCGGCGCCGCGATTGTTGACGCCGTCCGTCAAGACGACGATCGCGCGCCGGCCGTGCGGCGGGAGCTCGCTCGCGGCCAACTCAATCGCGTCGCCGATGGCGGTCGCGCCGCCGGGCGCGGGGATGCGGTCCAGCGCGTCACGGACGGCGTCCGCATCGCCGGTCGGCGCGAGCTGCGCGACCGCGCTCGACGAAAAGGT
>CAXUFI010000051.1:0-11965 GCA_964250245.1 uncultured bacterium | reverse complement strand
GCAGCGGGCGTCCTTCGCAGCGCCCGCTGCCGCCGGGCCGGCAGCCGGGTACGCTCGCGCTCGTCTTCGATGTAAGGTGCTCGCATCGGTCGGCCGGCAAAGACGGCTTCCGGCCTGCAAGCGGCGCCGAAGCGGGGCTCCGCCCGCGGGCGCGACTCAAAGATCACCCGTGATAGCCATCACGGCCGCTGCGGCGGCCAGGGGCTAGGGTGGGCTCCATGAAGGTGGTCGGCTATTCTTCATGGGCGCCCGACGAGCGGGCCAATGCCATGCGTCTCGCGTTCAAAGAGCTCCGCGTCAAGACCGGGCACGACTGGTCACTGCAGCATTTCGGAGCGTCGGACTTCAACGATCCGGCCGCCCTCGAGCGGCTGCGGACGGCGATCCGCGCGGCGGACATCCTGGTCGGCTGGCAATCCATGAGCGTCGAAGTCGTCGAACGCCTCGCGAATCTGCTGCTCGAGATGGACGCGGCCGGCGAGCTCGCGCATCTCAAATTCCTCTGGTACGACATTCCGGACCCGCGCCTGCAAGGCTTGATGTTCAAATCGCTGGGCTTCGCCTTCGACATGAACAAGTCCAATCCGATGCGCGAACTCTCGATGGCGCTCAAGCGGTTCGGCGCCAAGCGCAACAATACGAACGTCGATGAATTTTGGGAAGCTCGCGAGGGCTTTCTCGGCATGCAGAAGATGGTCGGCGCCGCGCCGCTGATGGCGCAGCTCATAAAAAAGCCGGTCTTCAAGTCGCTCGTCATGATCGGCTATTGGAATAACCGCTCGGTTAAAAACGTCGCGAACATGTTTCTCTACCTCATGAAGCATTTCATGAACGAGGCGTATGCGGGCGACGTCCCGCTGCCCGAACAGGTCGAGAACGAGGGGATCTATCACCCGGCGCACGCCGGGCTCTTCGCGACCTCGGAAGCGTACCTCGCCTGGTACGAGCCATGGTACGCGCGCACGTACGGTAAGAACGCCTGGGAGCGGATCGGCTTCATCACTCACGACCTCTTCCTCGTCGATTGGAATCACCCGGTCCTCGACGCGGCGATTGCCGAGTGGGAGAAGCGCGGCGTCGGCGTTATCTGCTCGATGACGGCCGTGTTCAACGCGCACTTGGTTTCGCGCGGCCACCTTCTCTCCAAGAAGGGTGAAGCGCTGGTCGGTGCCGTCTACCATAACGTCCCGCTCTATCTCGCGGGCTCGATGTTCGCCGGCGCCCCCGAGGCCTCGATCGAGTTCATTCGCGAACTGGGGAAGCCGCGGGTGTATACGTCGCCGGTCAACGCCGCGATGTCGCGCGCGGAACTCGCGAATTCGAAATTCGGCGTCGCGTCGCTCGAGTACATCGGGAACGTCGTCACCCCCGAGACCGAAGGCATCCAGCCGCTCCCGCCGATCTGTTCGCGCGAGGCGGGCGAGGAGATCAGCGCGCTCGAGCCGATCCCCGACCGCGTGGCGTTGCTCGGCGACGTAACGACGCGCTGGCTGCGGCTGCGGCATCTGCGCAACGCGGAGAAGAAACTCGCGTTCTTCGTTTACAATTTTCCGCCGGGGCCCGGGAACGTCGGCGTCGCATATTTTCTCGACGTCGCGGCATCGCTGCGCTCGATGCTGCTCGCGCTGCGCGACGCGGGTTACGACGTCGGCGAGGTCGATGCGACCGACGCCGGCGTCTCGCAAAAATTGCGCGACATGTACGCCGGCTACCACAACGTCGGCGCCGTTTCGGCGGGCGAGTTGCGGGAGTGGGCGCATGCCTTACCGCAAAAATACGAAGCGCTGTTCTACGACGTGTGGGGTCAGCCGCCGTCGACGATCCCGGTTAAGGGCTTACGTTACGGCAAAGTCCTCGTGCTGCTGCAGGATATGCAGGGCATGGAAGATCTCAGCGTCATCCACGATAAGCAGGCGCCGCCGTCGCCGTGGCTGCTGGCCTCGTATCGTTACGCGACGCGGCGCTTCAACGCCGACATCATGTTGCACGTCGGCACCCACGGCCTCGTGGAGTGGAGCCGGGGTAAAGAGTGGTGCCCGGCGCAGGGCGACTATCCGGAGTTCCTCATCGACGGCTGTCCGCACGCCTACGTCTTCAACATCCTCGATCCCGTCGAAGCCTCCATCGCGCGACGCCGTTCGTACGCGACGATCCTCTCGCATCTCTGTCCGCCGCTGCGCATCGTCGAGGGCAGCGAGGACGTACGGAACCTGCACCGGCTCGTGCACGACTATTACAATACGCAGAGCGAGCGCACGGAACAGCGCGCCGATCTGCAGGAGGAGATCCGGGAGATCGTCGAGCGGACGGGTTTGCGGATCGAAGCACCGGGCGGCGCGGAGCGTGAGTACGTCGCCAAAGTGCATGACGAACTCGTCTCGCTCGAAGGCGAATTCGCTCCGGCGGGGCAGCACGTTTTCGGGCGCAATCTGAGCGAACAGGACCGGCTCGATACCTTTCACGCCTGCCTCGAATACGCCGACGTCGATCTCTATCGCTTACTCGCGAATTGCTACGGCTTCGATTACGACGCGCTGACGCGCGATCCGCAGGCACGCACGAGCGCCGGAAATTACCATCACGACGTGCTGGCCGAACTTCGCGAGGCCGGCCGCGCGCTGCTTTCCTCCGAAGTCCTACGGCCCGCCGGCGGCGGCGTCGACGGGCGCGCCCGGCTGCGCCAGCAAGCGATGCTCGGCATTCTGCGCTCGCGACCGATCGCGGGCCACACGCTCGGCAAGAGTCCCTACGAACTCGAAGCGCTCGGCGGTTTCGTCGACCGGGCGCGCGTCCTCTTCGACGAATTAGGCCGCGTCGGCGACGCGGAACGCGCGGGCTTACTGGCGGTCCTCGCCGGGACGTATCTCGAACCGTCGCTCGGCGGCGAGATCGTCGGCGATTGGAACGTCTTGCCGACGGGGCGCAACATGGCCTCGACGGACGTGCGGATGCTGCCGCGCGAAGCCGCGCAACGTAAGGGTAAGCGGACCGTCGCGCAACTTCTCGAAGCCGCGGTCGCCGAGCGCGGCCGCTATCCCGAAGCCGTCGGGGTCGTTCTCTGGGGCTCCGAAGTTCTCGAAAGCGAAGGCGTCGGCATCGCGCAGGCGCTCGATCTCATAGGCGCGCGCGTGGCGAAAGACCGGTTCAATCGTTCCGAGCGGGCCGAACTCATCTCGCTCGACGAACTCGGCCGGCCGCGCATCGACATCCTCGCCAACACCTCGACCGTCTTTAAGAACACGTTCCCCGGCGCCGTGCGCCTCATTCACGAAGCGGCGCAGCTGGCGGCGGCCGCGGACGAACCGCCGGAATGGAATTACGTTAAGAAACATACCGACGAGATGATCGAGCGCGGCCTCGATCCACTCCTGGCGCGCGCGCGGTGCTTCGGCATGGGCGAAGACGCGTTCATGGGCCAAGTCGGCATGATGCTCGATACCGGACGGTTCGACGATTACCGCGACATCGGCGCGGCGTGGATGAGCGACAACGCGAACGCCTATCTCCCGGAGTTCGCTCAAATTCGCATCCGTCCGGCGCCCGAGGTGCAGCGCTATCTCGTCGAGCGCGTCGAGGTCATCCAGCAGCCGCTCGTGGCGATGGCGAGCGGCGGCCCGGTGAAGGAAGATATGTTCGCGTCCTTTACCTCCGCCTTCGGCGCGGCGAAGCGCGCGCTCGGTTCGGAAGATACGATGATCGTCGTCAGCGATCTCACCAAGCGCGAGCCGCGCGTGCGCAACTTCCGTAATCTCGTCGTCAACGGCGTGCTGACGCGGTATCATTC
The DNA here is from genome assembly GCA_964250245.1 of uncultured bacterium. Taxonomy (GTDB): domain Bacteria; phylum Vulcanimicrobiota; class Vulcanimicrobiia; order Vulcanimicrobiales; family Vulcanimicrobiaceae; genus CAXTIY01. The sequence continues at coordinate 8,181 of CAXUFI010000051.1, read as the reverse complement.
CAAAGCGTGGCGCGATCGGATGCTCGAACACGGCTACAGCGGCGTCATGGAATTCGGCGACATCTTCAAGGCGATGCGCTCCACGGAAGCCGCGCTCGGAAACACCATCACGCCCGAACTCTGGAAACGCACGGTCGAGGTAACGCTCGACGATTGGCAGCGGATCGCCGAGGCGAATCCGCACAAGACGCGCGAACTCGGCGAGACGCTGCTCGATACGCGCCGCCGCGGGATGTGGCAAGACGCCGAACTCGAGCAGCAGTTAAAGACCAAGCTCAACGAGCTCGACGGCGACGTCGAGATCGCCGCGTACCGCAAGCAATTGAGCGCCGCGGCGGGCGATTAACCGCCGGGGTCGAGCGCCGGAACGATAACGCCGGCATCCGGCGGCCGACTGTAGAGCCGCCGCACGAGCGCCGCGCGCCGCTCGAGCGCGTGCCCGTTGTTGATCGTGCCCTTATCGGTAACTTCGCCCGTGCCGCGCTGCGGCGAGCCGGCGACGACCAGTGCGCGAGCGATCCGCGTCGAACTCGCCGGCCGGGCCGCGTTATGCTGCGCCAGCACGTCGCCGACGAACGTGCGAACCGCCGCGTCGGTCGCGAAGGCGTTCGCACGATTCATGAAAACGAGCGCGGTCAGCTCGTCGCGGTCGTGACCGGCGATGACGATCTCGTCGATGTAGGGCGCGCCGCGTTCGAGTAACGCCTGCCGCAGCGCTCCGGCGTTCACCCAAGTACCCGACGTCAATTTAAAGTTCTCACCGAGCCGTCCTTCGAAAACGAGGCCGCGCTGCGGCTCGGCGGGGTCTTTCAAACGGGCGGCGTCGCCCGTCTTATAAAATCCTTCGGCGTCGAAGGCGGCGGCCGTCGCGGCGGCGTCGCGCCAATAGCCGGGCGTTACGCTCGGAGCGCGCACGCGAATCTCGGTCCGGCCCGCACTCGGCGCGAGCTTAATTTCCACGCCGGGCACGGGCGTACCGATCGTATCGTCGTCCGCTGGGGTGGTTTCCCACGACGTCGTGGCGAGCGGCGCGGTCTCCGTCGCGCCCCAACAGGAGACGACGCGAACCGCATGCGGCGCGTACTGCCGGGCGAGAGCGATGAGTTCGTGCCGCAACGCAGCCGGCAAGCTCGCGCCGCCGTTGCACATCACGCGTAAGCGCGAGAAGAACGTCGCTGCGAAAGCGGGCTCGCTCCGCAACGCTTCGACGAGCATCGCAAAGCCGCGCGGAACGTTAAAATAGATCGACGGCGGGAACGCCGCGAGGTTACGCAAGGACGCGGCGAATGCGCCCGGCAACGGGCGGCCCTCGTCGATATAAAGCGAGCCGCCGTTGTGGAGGACGTAACCGAAATTATGACTCCCGCCGTAACAGTGGCTCCACGGCAGCCAGTCGACGACGACGGGCCGCGCGGCACGAAGTTCCGGCCAGACGAGGGCGAGCATCGCCTGATTCGAACAGAGCATCCGCTGGGTCGTGACGACGCCTTTCGGGGCACCCGTCGAACCGGACGTAAACATGATTTTTGCCACGCCGTCCGCGTCCGTTCGGCGGTACGCCGCATCCGCCCGGCCGGGGTCGCCCGACAATAAGGCGACGTTCGTAACGAGCGGAACATCCGTCACGGCTCGCAGCCGAGCCGCGATCGCGGCGTCGCTTGCGTACAGCAGGCCGGGCGCGAGCGCCGTAAGCACGTCGCGCAAGCGCTGCGGATCCGCGTCCTGGGCGGCATAGCCGACCGAAAGCGGCGATACGGGAATGCCGGCGTAGAGCGCTGCGAGCGTGAGCAGCGCATGATCGAGGCCGTTGGCGGCCAAGATGCCGAGCGGTGCGGCGGCCGTCGCGCCAGAGTCGAGCAGCGCGGCGCCGATGCGGCGGGCGCCTTCATACGCGTTGCGGTAGGTAAGCGTCGCCCACACGCCGCGGCGTCGCTCGCAAAGAAACGCGGCTTCGGGAGTACGGTCCGCCCAGCCGACGAGATCCTCACAGACGTTGCGGCCGTAGCCGCCGAGAGCCATCCGGGAAGCGAGGACCGTCGCCCCGCCGGAAGCCGCTCGTACGTCGACCCCGGCCGGGACGTGCTTACTTCCCGCGGGCCGCGCAGCTACTCCGCTTCGTCCGTCGAGTCCGCCGTCGACCGCGCGTCGCCTGCGCGATCGTTATCGACCGCGTCGGAGCCGGGGTTGCGCATACCCTTAGCGATCTTATCTTGCGCCGAAACCGCCGCCGTCTCCGGGGACATGTTGAAGGTGCGCTCCAACACCTGAGCGTGCTCGGCGACTGCCTCACCGATCGTCTTGTCGTTCTCGCTGCCTGAAGTACTCATGCGTAGTTCTTAACCACTTCCTCCGCGCGCGAATCCCGGGCCGCCGCTCTGCAGACGGTGACTTGCGATGCGAGCGAGCGAGATCACGACGCCGACGAGGTCGAGCGGAGCGCTCTGCCCCGCGACTCGCATTCGAGCAGGAACGAACCGCTGGGCAGCAAGCCGTTCCACTGTGTAATCGCTCCGTAGCCGTCACGTTGACCTACCGCAATGCCGAACATCGGCAGAAACGCTTTGGCAAGGCTCGTACTCCAAATGGCTCGATTAGCAAAATTCGGTTGCACGAATCGTCCTTGCGGCGATAGATACACCCAGCCGAGGGCCCGACCACCTACCGCGCTACCCCGGCCGTCCCAAATGCCGTTGATATCCGTTATCGGTATCGCCTCGTGCCTCGCACCGGGAATCAGATCGCCGATCGTTTCCGGTGACGCGCTGCACGGTATAGCGGCGCACTCACGTGGATCGGCCGAACCGCAGGCAACTTCCGTCACCGGCGAGCGGTAACACATCCTCGCCGGCCGGCAATCCGAACCGCCGCGCGTAAAGCCGATCGCCGCTCCGATGCTCGCAGCAAGCTGCTTCGCAAATGCGGCATCGTAGCGGTCGCCGCGCTCGCGACCGCACTGCCGACTGCGCGAGCAACACGATCGCGAACCTGTCGAAGTTGACGGGCAGAAGGCCTGCGGACCCTTACGCCCCGCTGCCACCCCGTGCGCATTACCAACCGAAGAGCTGCAGATACAATAAATCGCGAGAGCGAACGAGCTCCGTAAGCGACGCACGCATCCCTTCCAGCACTTCACCGAACGCCGCACAGCATAAGCGCTTTACAACAGGTCTTGGGACGCTCGGAGCGCCTGAGCCGCAGCTTTACGCCGGGACTTGGAGTTGCTCGCCGTGCGAGTCGAAGAGCGCGGCTTCCTCGACGATGCGTTTCGCCATGTGCCCGAAGATGAGTTCGTGAAACGGCACGACGCTATACCAGTAAAGATAACCGAAGAGGCCGTGCGGCTCGAAGAACGCCGTTTGGCGCAACCGCGTCGCCACGCCGTCGCGCACGATCTCGAACTCGAGCCACGCCCGGCCCGGCAGCCGCATCTCGGCTCGCAATCGTAAGGACCGGTCGGGTTCGGACGCCTCGACGCGCCAGAAATCGATCGCGTCCCCGACGCGCAGATTCGCGGCCGACCGCCGGCCGCGGCGGATACCGATCCCGCCGACGAGGCGGTCGAGAACGCCGCGCAATTCCCAGAGCCAGTCCGCGTACAGCCAGCCGCGCTTTCCGCCGAGGCTCGTGAAGACGGCGTAGAGCGCGTGCGCCGACGCGTCGGTGTCGAGTTGCCGCCGGTCGATCAGCATGCCTTGTGTCGTGCCGGTGAACTGCGCCGGGAGTTTGCGCACGTCGAAGGCGTCGAACCACGTCGTCTCGGGACCGACCGTCGTATAACGGTCGAGCGCGCGCCGCACCGCTTCGTCGTAACCGACCGGCTTTATGTCGGGAAAAGCGCGCGCTGCCGCATCGTCGCGAACGATTACGGGATTGCGCAGCCCCTCGACGAGCGGCCGGGCGACCGAACTCGGGATCGGCGTGACGAGGTGAACCCAGCCCGACGAAAGCCGCGGCGAGAAGAACGGCACGACGATAATGCTGCGCTTGAGACCGCGGATGGCGGCATAGCGAACCATCATCTCCTTATAAGAGAGAACGTCGGAGCCGCCGATCTCGAAGACGGCGTTGCCCGTGCCGTCGCGTTCGAGTTCGCCCGCGAGATACGATAGTACGTCGCGGACGGCGATCGCCTGACAGGGCGTCGACACCCATTTGGGCGCGATCATCACGGGGAGGCGGTCCGCGAGATACCGCATCATTTCGAAGGAAGCGCTGCCCGACCCGACGATCATCGCCGCCCGGAACTCGGTGACGGCGACCCCCGTCGAGCGCAGCATCTCACCGACTTCCTGTCTGCTCGCCAGGTGATGCGACAGCCCGTCTCGGTCGTTGCCGAGGCCGCCTAAGTAGATGATCCGGCGCAGTTGGGCCTCGTGCGCCGCCTGAGCGAAGACCGACGCCGCTTCACGATCGCGTTTCGCAAAATCGCCGCGCGTGCTGCTCATCGAATGCGCGAGATAATATGCGACGTCCGTATCGCGCATCGCGGAGAGGACGGATTCGCGGTCGAAGAGATCGCCTTCGGCGACGTCGACGCCTTCGAAACGCCCGGCCAGCCGGCCGGCATCGCGCGCGAAACAACGGACGGTATGTCCCTCGGCCAGCAGTCGCGGTACGAGCCGGCCGCCGATGTATCCGGTGGCTCCAGTAACGAGAACGCGCATTACGACGTACGGCGGTAGAAGCGAACGCGCCGCATTCGCAAGAGCCGCGCCCCGAGGCCGCCCTCGACACCGGCGCCGAAATCGGCGAGCGGCTTCCCCTCGCGCGTTACGAGGAGCGTCAGGTTTTGCCGCTCGAGCATACGCGCGAGTCGCCGGGCGAGCACGACGCTCGAACGAACGAGCCGCAACGTCGGGCGTCGCGGCTCGGGCAAGTTCACTTCGGCGCGCACCGTCGAACCCTCAGCGGAAACATCGATCGTGACGCCGTTCGGCGCCGTGACCTGCAACATCCCGTCGAGCTCGAGCACGCGCGGCTATGTTTTTTCGGAGGTCCGGATGCGCAGCGTGCCGTTGACTCTCCACTGCGCCGACGTAACGTTCGGGCCCGTCGAACTCGGAACCCAAACTTCCATATTCTCGAAATTATATTCGATCGTGGCGCCGCGACCGGTAAGGAATGCGTAGAGCCCCTCGGCGAGGTCGGGCCACGTGGTTGTCGCTCCGTCAGACATGATGGGTCTCCTCATCCAAAGATACGTAAAGCCGCTTTGTGCCCCTGTGACGCTTCGCAAGCGGCTAAGGTTCCAACACGGTGGGGCCTTCGAAGGTCCGCGGCAGCGACGGCGCGCACCTGCGAACGCTTCGCGGCGCGAATGGCCGAGCTCGCAAGAGCGGACGTTCCAGGCCGAACGTGACGACCGAAGCGACGGCGAGCGCGGCGGCGAAGGCGACGAACGTAAACGAAAGCGCCGCGGCGGGATCGGCGTGCGCGGCGACGCCGCGCCAGAACGGGAAGCGTGCGTCGAGCAGCGCGCGTACCACCATCGTGTGCCAGAGATAGAGATTGTACGAGACGAGCGAGAGAAAAATCAGCGCCGGACTAGCGAGGACGCGTTGCCAGGCCGGCCAAGAGAGGAGCGCGCCCACCGTGGCTGCCGGCAGGGCGAGCGTGAGGAGCGGCCGCCCGAGCGGGATCCAGCGGTCCGGCCAGTCGGCGAATACGCGCGCGTCGTAGGCGCCGCGTACGACGAGCGCGCACAGGCCGAACCCCGCGAGTGAGACGAGCGTCCACGCCGTCCGCCGGCGCGCCGAGCGTGGGGCCGCCGCCAGGACGCGCTCGCCGTATGCCGCGAGCATGCCGGCTCCGAAGAGATCGAGCGTCGCGGGCAATTGGTTCATGAGGTGCGTGCCCCCGTACGCGTCGCGCACCGCGTAGCGAAAGACGTTTGCGGCCACGGCCAGCGCGGCGAACGTCGCGAACGGCCGGCGCATCGCGCACCACGCGAGCAGCGGAAAGACGATATAGAACTGCACTTCGACGGCGAGCGACCAGAGCACGCCGTTGATCGCGCCGTAACTATCCGCGAACCAGATGTGAATGAAGAGCAGGTGCAACGTTATCTCGCGCGCCGCTTCGATTAACGTCGGGTAATGGGTCAGACCGAGCACGCTCAGCGCGGCGATCGAGAAAACGTAGGACGGCAAGATCTTCAGCGCGCGCCGGTACGCGAAGGCCGCCAGGGACGGCGGACGCACCCGCGCGACGGCGGCCTCCGCATAGGGCATGAACAGACAAAAGCCGCTGATGAAAAAGAACAGATCGACGCCGAGAAAGCCCGTCTCCGGGATCGCATTAACGTTTAACCGGCCCGCTCCGAGCGGCACGTCCGCGCGCAGCCACGTCACTTCCCAAACGTGATACCAAAGGACGAGCGCGATCGCGACGCCGCGCAAGCCATCGAGCGCGCCGAGCCGCGCCCTCACACGCGGCGCAGCTCCGGATTCGTCCACCAGACGGCGACGGCGACGATCAGCGCGAGCGAACCGCCGAGGATTAAGCTCGTTTCCAAGCCGGTAATCGTCGCGAGCGACCCGAGCAGCAGCGAACCCGCCGGGATGCCGCCGAGGATGATCATCGAGAAGACCGAGATCGAGCGGCCGCGCATGTCCTCGGGCGAGAGCGATTGCAAGAGGACGTTCGAACTCCCCGCGAACGAGAGCACCGCGAGACCGATGACGACGAGCACGGGGAGGGCGATCGCGAAGGTATGCACCGAGCCGAGCACGATCGTGCCGGCCGCCATCACGAGCGCGCTGACGAACCAGACGACGCCGCGGCGCTCTTGAACGAAGGCGGTCAAGAGCGAGCCCGCGATCGCGCCGCAGCCGCTCGCCGCCAAGAGTAAGCCGAGTCCGCGCGCGTCGACGTGCACGACGTGCGCGGCGTAGGCCGGCATGAGTTGCGCGTACGGGCGGACGAGCAGACACACCGTAACGAGCATCAGCAAGATCGAGCGCAGCACGCGGTGACGCGCGAGGAAGCCGATGCCGGCAACGATGGAAGCGAACACTCCCTCGCGCCCGGTCGAACTCGGGGCGGCGGGTCTCATCAGCAGCAGCGCCACGACCACGGCCAGCGTCGCGACCGCGTTGACGTAGAACGACGTGGCGACGCCGACGGAGAGAATCAGCGCACCCGCGAGCGGCGGACCGATGACGCTCGGCGCGTTGAACGCGAGCGAATTGAGGCCGATCGCGTTGCCGAGCCTCTCCCGCGGCACGAGCAGCGGCACCCAGCTCTGGCGCGCCGGAGCGTCGAACGCCTGGCCCGTCGAGCGGAAGCCCGCGACGATGTAAATCTCCCAGAGCGCGATGCGATGCGCCGAGGTCAACACCGCGAGCGCCAAGGCGAAGAGCACCTCGAGCGTATTGGTGATTAAGAGCACGCGACGGCGCGGGTACCGGTCGGCGACGGCGCCGGCGAGCGGCGAGAGCATCAGGACGGGCACGGCCGAGGACGCGCCGAGGATCCCGACGTCGAGCGAAGCGAGCCGCGCGGAGCCCGCCAATTGCACGACGAGATAGCCGAGCGCCGTGAGTTGCATCCACGTGCCGAGGTTCGCGACGAGCAGCCCGCTCCAGAGCAGCCGGAAGTCGCGATAGCGGAACGGTTCGAGCAGCGTCGAGCGACGCTGCGGAACCGCCCGTTCCAGCGGCGGTTCGGGCCGAACGACGGTCATGCCGGCAAGAGCGTACGCACGGCGAAGACCACGACCGCGACCGCGCCCGGAATCGTCAGCCGCGAGACGTCGATCGCGAGATCGTAGAGGCGCGAGTCGCCCCAGCGGACGCCGTAGCGATCCTTCGCGAATCGCTTGCGCGCGCCGTCGACGCGTTCGAGATCGGCGAGCGCGCGTTCGCGCGACTGCCCGAAGTATTCGGCTAAGTGTGCCACGCGCCACGACCGCTCGGCCGTCAGAAAAACGCGCAGGACGCCCGGCCGCGCGCCGAGCACGAGCCCGGCGTTGCGGCCGAGAATCACGGCGCGCCCGGCTTGCGCGAGCTCGCGAATCGTGCGCTCGATTTCGCGGCGCACGTCCTCATCGAAGTCGCCGGGCAGCCGCTGAGCGGCCGGCGTCGGCTCGAGCATGCCGCTGCCGAGCGAGGCCAGGATGCGCTCGGACAACGGCGCTTTCGTCGTGCTCTCGGTTACCGCGGCGGGAGACGTGCCCAGCCG
>CAXUFI010000050.1:393-12250 GCA_964250245.1 uncultured bacterium | reverse complement strand
CGAACCGGCTGCGGGCGTTCGTAACGCTCTTCGCCGTCGGGCTCGGCGTCGCGATCTCGCTGGCCATCGACCTCGCGAATGCGACCGCGGTCGCGTCCTTCGCCTCGAGCGTCAACATCGTCTCGAATCACGTGAATTTGCAGGTTCTCGGCGTCGGCCGCGGCTTCGACGAGCGCGCGCTGTTGCGGGTGCAGGACGTCGACGGCGTAAGCTATGCGAGCCCGACGATCGAAGAGTCCGTCGTCGTCGGGGCGCGCCCGGGCGACCCGTTCTCGGGCGAGATTCTGCGGGTGCTCGGGGTCGATCTGCTGCGGCCGTTACCCGGCGGCGGCGGCGCGACGCTCGGTGAGTACCGGGCGAGCGGCGGCGGCTTCGATCCCTACGAACTCATCGCCGGCCGGGGTGCGATCATTTCGCAACGCGTCGCCGCGCGCAATCACGTCCGCGCCGGCGACACGCTGACGGCGCTCGCCGGCGATATGCCGGTCCGCTTTCGCGTCGCGGCGATCTTGCCCGCGGCGGTAGCGGGCATCGACACGAGCGTGATGTTCGTCGACATCGTCACGGCGCAGGAGATGTTCGGCAAGGTCGGGCTGCTCGATCGGATCGATCTGGTCGTCGATCCGGCGCGGCTGCCGGCGGTGCGCGATGCGGTCGCCAAGGTGCTGCCGCACGGCGCGCGCGCCATCGCCCCGAAAGTGCGCACGGACGAGATCAAGCGCATGCTGCGCAGTTTTCAACTCAACCTCGCGGCGCTGTCGTACATCGCGATGCTCGTCGGGATGTACCTCATCTACAACACGGTCGCGATTTCGGTCGTGCAGCGGCGGCCGGAAATCGGGACGCTGCGGGCACTGGGTGCGACGCGCGGGCAAATCTTTCGCACGTTCCTCGCCGAGGGCGCGTCGTTCGGCGTGTGCGGGTCGATCCTGGGTCTCGTGCTCGGCTGCGTGCTCGCGCAACTCTCGGTCGGCGCGGTCTCGCGCACCGTCGATACGATGTACGTCGCCTCGCACGCCGATCACGTACTTTACGCGCCGCTCGTGCTGCTCAAAGCGTTCGTGGTCGGCACGGTGCTCGCTACGGTGTCGGCGCTCTTTCCGGCGCTCGAAGCCGCGTCGACCGCACCCGCCATCACGATGCGCGCGCAGGGCTTCGAACGGCGCCGCGCCCGCCCCGGCGTCGGGCTGGCGGTCGCGGGCGGAGTGCTCTTCGCACTGGCCTACGGCTTGACGTTCCTGCCCGCCGTCGACGGGATCCCGATCGCCGGCTACGCGGCCGGGCTGCTCATCATCTTGGGCGGCTCGCTCTGCGTGCCGCTCGCGATCGCACTGGTCGCGGCGACCGCGCACGGCAACGCCGGACGGTTGTCGGCGGCCGGTCTGCTCGGAGCGACGAACCTCGGCGCGTCGCTGCGCCGCAACAGCGTCGCGGTCGCGTCGTTGATGGTGGCGATCGCGATGATGGTCAGCGTCGCGATCCTGATCGGAAGCTTTCGTACGACCGTCGTCGCTTGGGCGGACGATACGTTGAAAGCCGATCTCTTCGTGCGCCCGCTGGGCCTTCAAGACGCTTCCTACGATGCGCGTTTCTCGCCGCGCGTCGCGGCCGCGATCCGGCGGTTGCCGGGCGTCGCCGCGGTCGACACGTTTCGCGCCATCTCGATCCCGTACCATAAGACGTTGACGACGCTCGCGGCCGTCGACTTCGCGACGATCGCCGCGCGTAACAAGCTGCGCTTTATCGGCCGGGTCGACGCGGCCGCGCTCGCCGAGCGTCTGCCCGGCACGCGCGACGTCGTCATCAGCGAGCCGTTCAGCACGCGGTTCGGAACGCGCGTCGGCGACGACGTCGACGTCGATACGCCGGGCGGCCTCGCGCACTTTCACGTCGTCGCGCTCTATAACGATTATTCGAGCGACTCGGGCGTCGTACTCGTCGACACGCGGACGTTCGCGCGCCTGTTCCACGATACGAGCGTTAACTCACTCGCCATCTACGCCGCGCCCGGCGCCGATCTGCCGACGCTGCGAACCGCGATCATCCGCAGCGTGCTGCCGCTGCGCATCGACGTGCAAACGACGCGCGAATTGCGCGCGCTCGTCATCGCGATCTTCAATCGGACGTTCGCGATCACGTACGCGCTCTACATCATCTCGATCGCGATCGCCGTGCTCGGCGTCGTCAGTACGCTCTTCGCACTCGTACTCGAGCGGCGGCGGGAGATCGGCTTGCTCCGCTATTTGGGATTAACGGCGCGCGAAGTACGGCGGATGGTCTTCTATGAGGCCGGCTGCATCGGCGCGCTCGGCGGGCTCGCGGGCGTCGCGGTCGGCGTCATGCTCGCGCTCTTGCTGATCTTCGTCATCAATCGGCAAGCCTTCGGCTGGCTCATCGAGTTGCACATGCCGTGGGATTTCCTCGCCGAGGCGATCGTGCTCGTGGTCGTCGCCGCGCTCGTCGCCGGGATCTATCCGGCCGGCATCGCCGCGCGGATCCGGACGGCGGAAGCGGTGCGCAGCGAATGACGCTTCGTGCGCCCGGTGCGCGCCGGGCCGGCGCGTTCATCTGTGCCCTCCTCTTTACGCTCGCCGGCGGTGACCCCGCGGCCGGCTCGGCTACGGCGACGGGGTTCACGCCGGCGACCGCGCCCTACCGCTTCACATGGCCGCGCGATCACGCCGCGCATCCGGACTATCAGACGGAATGGTGGTATTACACGGGCCACGTGTCGACGGCCGGGGGACGGCGATTCGGCTACGAATTAACCTTTTTCCGGATCGGTCTCCATCCCGGTGACGCGCCGCCGGCGCGCCGCCAGAGCCGTTGGCGCGGCGACGAACTCTACCCCGCGCATTTCGCCTTGACCGACGAACGGGGCCACACGTTTTTTCACGCGGAGAAGTTCACGCGCGAAGCGCTCGGCATGGGGCACGCGTCGGCGACGGCGCTCGACGTGCGGGCCGACGACTGGACGTTGCGCGGCGCGCCGCAGGGGCGGCCCGATATCGAACGGATGGCGCTCTTCGCTACCGCCGCTTCGCCGCAAGGCCGCAACGCGATCAGCTTCGTGCAGCTGCCGGAGAAGGTGCCTGCGGTGCACGGCAGCGGCGGCATCTCGCGCAAATCCGGCTGCGCTTCGTGCGCGTCGCACTATTATTCGTATACGCGTTTGCGGACGAGCGGCACGCTCGAGTTCGACGGCCGGCGCTTCGCGGTGACCGGGCTGTCGTGGATGGATCACGAGTACGGCTCGGCGGAGATGCAGCCCAGTCAAGCCGGCTGGGACTGGTTCGCCATCCAACTCGCCGACCGGCGCGAACTCATGCTGTACGTCCTGCGGCAGAAGGACGGCACGATCACGCCGGAATCGAGCGGCAGCCTCGTTGCGCCGGACGGTGCGGTACGGATGTTGCCGCTTGGATCCTTCACGATCGCGGCGACGGGGACGTGGAAGAGTCCGCATACCGGCGGCGCGTATCCGAGCGGCTGGCGCGTCACGGTGCCGGCAGCCCGCCTCGATCTCGTGTTGTCGCCGACGGTCCTCGATCCGGCGCGCGCCGCGGGCGGGCGCGGCCGGGCGTACTGGGCGGGCGCGGGCGACATTCGCGCCCGCGCCGGCGGGGCGGCGCTCGGCGTCGGATACGTCGAACTGACGGGGTACGCGGGCACCGTTTCGCTGTAATACGAAAGAGGCGGGATGAGTTGGATGACGGAGATCGCCGCGCCGAGCGAGCGCGAACTGCACGAGCGATATCGCTCGATCGAGGCGACCCTGGCCCACGATTCCGAGGCCGCGTGGCGTGACGGCTTTACGGATTGGGACCAGGCGCGGCGGCAGTGGAAGTCGTGGGCGAATCTGACGCGGTTGCGCTACACCCAAGACACGCGCAGCGACGTCCGGCGCGAAGCGCAGCGAGCGCTCGACGAGCGAACGCCCGGCATCACGGCGCTCGACACGACGATGAAACGCCGCTTTCTCGAGAGCGCACGGCGGCCGGCACTCGAAGCGGAGCTCGGTGCGCAGGCGTTCGCGCTATGGGATGCGGACATCGCGACGTTCGACGAGGCGATCAAGACGGATCTCGTGCGCGAATCGGAACTGACGCGCGCGTACACGGAACTGCTCGCGACGGCGGAGACGCCGTTCGCCGGCGAGCCGCGTTCGCTCGGCGCGCTCGGGCTCTACACGCAAGATCCGGACCGCGGCGTGCGGCACGCGGCCGAACGCGCGCGGTGGTCGATCTTCGACGAGCGCGCCGAACGTCTCGACGAGCTGTTCGGCGATCTCGTCCGCGTGCGCGACGGGATGGCCCGCAAGCTCGGATATCGCGATTACACGGGGCTCGGTTACCGGCGCATGCATCGGATCGATTACGGTCCGAACGACGTCGCCGGCTATCGCGACGAAGTCGCGCGGGTCATCGTGCCGTTCGCGCACGAACTCGTCAAGCGCGGGGCGGCCGCGCCCGGCCTCGACCGCGCGTACTTGTGGGCCGAATCGACGCTCGGTGTCGAGACGCGCGGGGCGCCGCGCGGCGACCGGCTCTGGATCATCGCGCAAACCCGGGAAGCACTCGCCGCGATCGAGCCCGCGCTCGGCGAGTTCTTCGACGTGCTGCTCGAGCGCGAACTGATCGACGTCGAGAGTCGCCCCGGCAAAGCGCTCGGCGCGTATTGCACGAGTTTCCCGACGCGGCGCGAGCCGTTCGTTTTCGGCAGCTTCAACGGCACCCGATCCGACATCAAGATGTTCGTGCACGAACTGGGCCATGCGTTTGCGAGTTGGCGCAGCCGCGATAAAGCGGCCGTCGACTACCTCACGCCGACGCTGGAATCGGCCGAGATTCATTCGATGTCGCTCGAGTATTTGTCGTGGCCGCAGATGGAACGCTTCTTCGGCGAGGACGCGGGCACGTACCGGCGCGAGCACTTGCTCGACGCCATGCTGTTTCTGCCGTACGGCGTCGCGGTCGATCACTTCCAGCACCTCGTTTACGCGCACCCGGGCGCGACGGCCGCGGAGCGGCACGAAATGTGGCGTGAGATGGAGCGCCGGTATCTGCCGTGGCGCGAGTACGGCGATCTCGCCTTTCCCGCGAAAGGCGGCCTGTGGCAAGAGAAGCGGCATATCTACGTCGCGCCGTTCTACTATATCGATTACACGCTCGCGCTTTGCTGCGCGTTGCAATTCTGGCATCGCGCGGAGAGCGACCGGAGCGGGACGCTCGCGGCGTACGTGAACCTGTGCGGCCGCGGCGGAGAGGCGCCGTTTCGGACGCTGGTTCGAGACGCCGGCCTGCGCGCGCCGTTCGAACCGGGCGCGCTCGAGGACGTGGTCGCCTCCGCTCGCGCGGCGCTGTAGACGGCCGTTTAGCGGGCGGCTCCTACGCGGCCGCGGCGACGAGCGGCGGTTCCGGCCGCGCGGCTTCGAGTTCGCGTCCCAGCTCGCAATCCAAGCAGAGCGCGTGCAGGACGAAGTGCGCGTCGGCGGGTTCGGTATGGCCGGACCGGCAGTCGGGGCAGATGTAGAGGTGTTGCATGACACGACCAGTACATCACGCGGCTGTGCCACCGTCGTGGCACAGCCGTCCCCCGGAGTCGTACGAAGCAGCACCGTGGCCCGCGAGGGCGGTCGCCGCGCCGCCGTTAAAACTCGCGAGCCGGGCTTCGCCGGAGCTACCGCTTACAGATAGTTCGTCCAGTAGAAGTCCGATGAATCGCATGAGGTGGTAAAGCCCGATGCGAGTACGTCGTTGCCGTTGGTCATGCTGATGACGTTTTCGTTCTCGTCGCACGCATTGTAGCCGGCGCCCGCATAGCTGTCGTAGACGTGCTCCCACCAATACGGGAAGAGGCCGAACTGCGGCAGACTCCCGACATTATTGTTGATGGTCGGACGCTCCGTAATCCACTCCGCCGAGTTACCTTGGAAAAGCGCCGGCTGTGCGCCGAGTTCGGAGTAGACGGGCGTCGCTTCGCCTTGCGTCATGTTCTCCATGTAGTAGCAGCCGTCGCGATTACCGTTGCCGTCGTAGCAGATCCACGACACGGCATAAATGTCGTCGCCCGGATTGACGCTAAAGTTCGGTAATGTGCTCGAGCCGCCATCGGGAAAAAATTCGTACCAGGCCGAATACGTCGCGAACGAGCCGAAGAATGCGAAGTTGATCGCGTCTTGTTCGGTCCCGTTCTGCACGACGTCGCTCGAACCCCAGCCGTCGAGACCGTCCCAAGTCGAGGAGTACGCGACGCTATGGAAGATGTCGGTGCTCACGGCGGGCACGGTCCACTTCCCGGCGACCCAGTACGTGAACTGATTCGTGCCGCCGAAGTCGACGATGCCGCTCCAGTTTCCGGAGGTGTAAGAGCCGTTTTTCGCACCCTTGGGTGCGAGCGCGCGTCGCACGCCGGCGAGTTTGACCGGTCCGTGCGTCAAATCGGGACGCACGATCGGGACTTCGCGGATACGCCGCACCGGAATCGTGACGGCTTGTAACCAGTCGGCGTAGTTTTTCGGATCGCGCACCGCGTCGGGTCGCGGCGGGAGCTCCAAGCGCCGCAAATCGGCTTCGGTAAGCTTCGCCGGATCGAGGCCGCGCGGCACGAGCGGCCGAGCCTCGCCTCGCAGCGGAACGGCGAGCGGCCGCGGCCCGCCGGCGACGACGTGAACCCGGATGTTCTTCGTCATCATGGCGCCGTGCGCGTCGCAGCGCGCCTCGACGTTACCGTTTCGGGCGCCGCCCCGCGCGGGTGTGAAATGAAGCGATACGGTGCCGCTATCGTCGGCATAGACGGTCATCTTGGCTTGGCTGCCGCGGGCGCTTAAGACGCAACGCGCATGCGGAAACGTTTGAAACGAGAGCGGAGCATTCGCAACCAACGGCACGTACGTATCGACCGTCGTTGCGGCTGTGGCTGCGGAAACGGAAGCGGCTTGCGCGAGCGAAGCCGCGAACGAGGTACCGACGATCGCCAATGCGGAAAAAGATGCGACGGTAAGGCGCATTTCGGGTGACCTTTCTTAAGGCGCGGCACGCAACGGAATGCGCGCGGCGCTACGCTAAAGTTCTGCCGTAATGCGGCATTGCGGCGACTATAGCAGCAGCGGCGTCCGAGAATCGTCCTCATACGGTCGCGCCGGCGACCTCGAATGCGGTTAGTGACGCAGCGCGAAAGGCGTGAGCACCGACTTTAGGTAGCCTTCACCGATTAACTTCGCCGTCGTCGTTAATCCCCGTTCCGGGCTCGCCACCCAGCCCGAATTCGCGGGGAAGAGCGTTTGCAGGTTGACGGATTTGCCATTCGCGTATGCGATTGCGTCGACGGAGTACGTCGCGGCGTTCGCAGAGAAATCAGCGATCGGGCAGTCGACGACGTGAAAGTATGTGCCGCCATCGTGCAGCGGTCCGCCGATCTGCGACGTTTTGATCGGCGACGTCGAGCGCGCCTGGACGCCATCACGAGACGTCGCGGCCGCAGGCGCTGCCCCGACGAGCGAGGCTAATAACGCGGCACCGAGCCGCGCGGACGTCGGCATACTTGCAGATAGCATTCGAACGCCTTAAAACTGAACGACTCTGACTTATGCACGCTGTTGCGGGTAAGTCAAGCGTCCACGAAAGAGCGACCGGGCTCGGCGCGCTGCTAGTGCCGAAGGGCGAAGGGTGTCAGCACCGAGTTCAGATAGCCTTCGCCGATGATCTCACCGTTATCGTTAATCCCCGTTACGGCGCTGGGTACCCAGCCCGACTTTGCGGGAAACAGGCTTTGCAGGTTGACGGATTTGCCGCCGGCATACTCAAAAGCCGCGACCGGCTGACCGGTCGCCTGGGAGAGGATGTTCCCGACGACGACGTCCGACGTGTTCACGGCGATCGCATCCACGGCATAGGTCGCAGCATCGTAGCCGGCGGGCAACGGGATAGCGTGCAGGATGCCTTTTACCCAGAGGTCGTACGCGGCGAAATTGTGTTTGTCGGGGTCGCTGAAGTCGTAATCCGCTAAGATCATGTCGCCGTTCTGGGCGACGGCGTCGACCCGGGACGCGAGCGGAGCGTTCGGCACGAAGGTCGGACAGTTGCCGAGGGTCAGAACCGTCGCCCGGGTCTGCCGGCTATAGCCGACGATGAGACCCGAATCGGTAATGGCGTTTGCGGAGAAGTCCGAGATCGGACAATTCATCACCCCGAACGGCGTGCCGCCGTTATAACTCGCTCCGCCGACGGTGATGTTCTGGTTAGCGACGTCGAGCGTGTGCTCGGCGGCACCGTCCACGTCGCTTTGGATCGCGAGCGTCGACGACGTTGCTCCGGTAAGCGTCCATAAATCGGAGAGCGTGTATTCGAACGAGCCGTCGGCCTGCTCTCTATAGCCGTCGGTGAAACCGGCGACCGTACCGCCTTTATTGCTGATGGCGAGCGGAAAGTCGGAACCGTAATCTTGAAAGCCGAATGAGGAAGCGAGAAAGCCGTTGGAACCGTGATAATTTACGATATAGCCGAGCGTATCGCCGGAAACTTGCGTCGCCGTTCCTACGATGCGCCCGTCGTCATTAAGGGCTAGCGGCGCGAACGTGACGCCGGGCGAGGTACCTCGGACGATCGCGTTGAGGTTGAGCACCGTGTACGTGCTCGCTCCCGCCGCGACGCTGCGCGTCGCCAGCTCTTTTGCGGCAGCCGATAGATGCTCGGGCATCAGGTACGCGAGCCTCGCCCGCCGCACGGCGTTCGATGCGAACCGGTCGGAGCGGGCCCGGGCGACGAACGCGGGAAGCGCGCGATGAGCGACGCGCGAGTGCCCGGCCGGCGGCTGCGGGGCAGCCCCGAGAGCGCAAATCGCGAGCATCGCCGTAAACGGTCGACCGGTCGGCTTCATGCGGGAGCTCCTATCGGATGGAAAGGTTACGGAAGTAACGCGTAGCCGGTGAGCACGCCGCCGTAGTAGCCCGTGCCGACGATTTCTCCCGAGGCATTAACTGCGGCCGCCGTCACCAGACGCCACCCGGACTTTGCGGGCAACAGTGAATTCACGTCGATCGCTCGGCCGTTCTGATAGAGAAACGGCGCGACCGGCGTAAAGGGCGGCGCTTCTTGTACCACGTTGCCGACGACGGCATCGGCGTCGCTCAAGGCGACGGCGCTCACGTAATACGTCGCTGAGGCATACGCCGCCGGCAGCGTCAGCCGGGTCAGCCGGCCGCCGGCGAAGAGATAAGCGGCGCCGTAGGCCGGCGCGGCCGGTCCCACAACCAAGCCGAGCAGCGAGCCGTGCGCGTTGATCGCAATCGCCGAGGTCGACGTGTTGGCCGGCCGGGGCAAGCCGGGGAGATAGGTGCTGCAGCCCGTCGGCGTGTCCGCGGCCGCATAGCCGTCCGCGTTGCCCACGATCGTCCCCGCGCCGTTGACGGCGTTCGCGAAGAAAAGGCCGAGCGCGCAGCCGGCCGTCGGGAACGGTGTGACGGAATAACGAGCGACGGTATAGGAATCCGGGCCGCCCACCGCCAGGTCGGCGTCATTGAGACCCGTGATCGGAATGTCTGCATCGATGTAGCGCCGATAGTTCAGGCCGTACGCTTTCGTGGCCGTCAGATGCCACGTCGCGGGCCCGGTAGCGAAGGTTTCGAGCGACGTCTCCTCGCCCGCGATGCTGCGGCCGCTGCTGGAGATCGCCGTCGGGATGTAGGCGTCGGGTGAGCTGCCCGTGTTCTGCAGGACGTGCACCGTGCGATCGGCGTCGATCACGTAAGCCGCGCCGGGGGTGCGGTACCCGGATGCCGTCGACCTGATCGTGAAATCGTAGCCGGCGATCTGCCCGAGATTGTCGAGCGCCGTGGGCACGAATTGCACCGGCTTGCCGACGAGCGCACTCAAATTGAGGATCGTGTACGGCTTCGCCGCGGCGAGCGATTGCAGGCGCGGCGATAACGCGACCCGCGCCACCGTGCTCGCGGGCGCCGTTGCCGTCGTCCAAGCGACGACCGTCAAAACGATGCATGTGCGAATCGTAGACTTGTTAAACGAGTCCATCGCCGAAACACCTAACTCTTCCGGCGAACGCATTCGTCGCCCGCCTACTACGTTAGCCCGCGACCGGGCCGAGCCTCCTCAATCGTATAACTCCACGACGCTTACTTGCCAAGCCGTTACATCGTTACGTACTGTAAAGATACGTCAACGCACCACGAGGCCCAAACGAGGTTACGTCGCACCGGCTGTAAGCAGCGCGTCGTTCCGACGTCTTGGGCACGCTCGCGATCGAGAGGCCGGCCGGCGATCGGATTATGGTGAAGCCGCCGGCGGCATCATGAGTTGCCGGGCGAGCATGTCATGAAAGCGGTCGCCGCTTAACATCTCGCCCACGAGAGACTTCATCTGCGGGTCTTGCGTCGAGGCGAGCGCCTTCGTCTCATCCGCGATGTCCTGACGATTGATTCGCGCTTCTTCAGTAAGGAAAGAGGCGTCGAACGAGGTTGCCGGCGAGGTAAGGAGCGTGGACAGACGCTTCATGTCGTCGGCGCTCGCCGTTACCGGAACGATTAAGCTTGCCGCGTTCACGAGCGACATCAGATTGACGTTGAACGTCGCGTGATCGAGGACCAGCGCCTGCGCGTATTGCCGCACCATAGGCGTCGTGCCGCGCTCGAGCCCGAGCACGGAGAGTTGTTCCTCATAGATCGAGCCCTGGGCGGTCGTCTTTAGAAATGCCGCGTCCGAAGGGCTGAGCGACGGCGTTTGCGCCAGAACGGGCGCGGCGCCCAGGATAAGCGCGGCCAGCAGTGCCGAGCCGGCGATTTGCGAGGAGGCGTGTCGACGTATCATGCTCTACGATTGGACGCGCGCGCCGTCTCCATCGTGGCTTGCCTCCTTTATGGCCGACCGCGTTTAGCGTTATTCGATCGGAATTATGCGCTACCCGTACCTCTGCGAGCTCCTAGCAGAGCCGAACCACCGCTTCGTTCAGACTTGCTCGACGCGCTCGATCTCCGGGCAGTAGGCGCGAACGGTTTTCTCGATACCGTCTTTAAGCGTCGCGTTCGACATGGGGCAGCCGCCGCAGGCGCCGATGAGTTGCACGTAGGCGACCGGACCCTCGACCCGGATCAGCCAGACGTCGCCGCCGTCGCGCAGAATCATCGGCCGCACCTCATCGAGAGCGGCTTGCAGTCGTGCTTCGAGCGTCGTAGCGGCGATCACACCGCCAGGACCGCGTGACTGCGAACATTCGTTGCGCTCGCGGCACTCGCGTGCGGGGCCGCGCCGTAGGCGAGTAAGCCGTACAGCGAGAGGATGAAGAAAACGGCGACGCCGCGCGCGGCGAGCGCCTCGTCGCCGGCGGGATCGTCGCGGGTGCGGTGCGCGAACGCGGCGGCGAGCCCGATGCCGAGCGGGAGAGAAAGCGCGTCGAGCAGGGCGAAGGCCGGCGGTGCTCCGAGGACCGGCGCGCCGGCCGCAGCGACGTAGGCCGCCGCGCCGCGCGCGCGGCCGCGCCGCCGTCCTGATGGTGCCGCCCGACATCACCATCTGGCAGGCCGCCGCCCCGCGCGCGAGCCAACTCTTCGCCCTCGTCGGAGATTTTATTTTGATGCCGATCATCGTGATCTACACCGGTTTCAGCTACTGGGTGTTCCGCGGCAAGGTGCAGGAAGGTGCGCATTACCATTAGCCCCGAGACGACGAAGCAGCCGCTGTGGCAGCGGCTCGCTTGGTTCATCGCCCTATGGCTAGGGGGCGTCGTGGCGATCACGATCGTGGCGGGCGTGCTGCGTTGGGTTTTGAAGGTCTAGCGCCCGGTGCTAGGCTCTGGCCGATGGATCAGCCATTCTGGAAGACCAAGCGGCTCGAGCAGATGAGCCGTT
>CAXUFI010000050.1:0-383 GCA_964250245.1 uncultured bacterium | reverse complement strand
GAGTGGGAGTCGCTGTGTGACGGCTGCGGCCGATGCTGCCTGCATAAATTGCGCGACGACACGACCGAAGCGCTGAGCTTCACCAACGTCGCTTGCCACCTGCTGGACCCCAATCGCTGCGTCTGCACGGACTACCACCGCCGCCAAGTCAAGGTGCCGGACTGCGTGGCGCTCACGCCCGAAGTGCTCGACGAAATCGACTGGCTGCCGCCCTCCTGCGCCTATCGCCGCATCCAGGAGGGCCGCGGCTTGGCCTGGTGGCACCCGCTCGTTTCCGGTGACCCGGCAACCGTGCACGAGGCGGGCGTCTCCGTACGCGGTCGCGTCATCAGCGAGACCCACGCCGGGCCGCTAGAGTTCCACCTGGCCGCGTGGCCCGGGCG
>CAXUFI010000049.1:0-12281 GCA_964250245.1 uncultured bacterium | reverse complement strand
GCCGCTTCCAATTTTACCCTACCGTCTCGTACACCACTCCCTGGGGCGCGATCCAATTGTGAATTTATCGGCACCAGCATGGACGGCGCAGCCGACTCCGCGGGTTCGGCGGGAGGGGGCGCATTGCTGGCACGCCGGAAACCGGCACGAGCGCGAACAACGCTGAGCCTCTGGAACGTATTCCCGTCATTTTCGCGGCCCGTACCTGCGGCGATCCGCTCGAATCACTTGGAGCGACGGATGCGCGGATTCATGACGTCGCGCCGCTCGACCAATCGCATAGCCGCGCCGACTCGTACGTCGCGAAAATCTTCGAGCAATCTTGCAGAATAGACCCGCCGATTTGCGCGAAGTCTCGGAGATCGGCAGCTCGGCAAATCGCTGTCGATGCTGCATACTCGGCTCATCGGTTCGTACACGGGCGCCCGGAAGCACTTCAACTTCCGCCGGCCTCGTACATCAACCGACCCAAACACCGAAACCGCTTGAAGCCGCTGCTCAGTTGCTAATCTAGAAACAACCTTGGCCTCAGAACCCGTTGACAAGTTCCGCAGCCGCGATCGTGCTTATTCGCCGGCTAATTTATCTGTTAATTGCCGCAACAGCGCTTAGACTTAAGGTAAACGTTTAGTCCGGCTACGTATGCATGAAGTGTGTAGGACGGGCACGGCGCGACGACCTTTAGCCGCTGCGATATCGAGCTGACCGGTCCGCCTCCGGCGCTTAAGAAGCGAAGACGGTTTAGGTCTGTAGGCAACCTCGTCGTACGATCGTGGCCCTGCATACGGAATACCACCAAGGCCAGTACCGTACAAGTAGGAGCGAGACGAAATGCTGTCGCGCAAATACCGAGCGGCGCCGGAAGCTGGCGCTCTCGAAGGGGCGACATGAGCGAGACCGAGGTCGCGAGTAGGGCTACGGCAACCGACACGACCGCGAAGTGGCGGGAAGCGCCGTCGGGTGACAAGATCCTCGGCTATCTTACCGCCGCTTCGGCGGCCGCCGCCTCGGTCGCCGGCGTGGCGTTTCTCAAGCCGTTAGTCGATCTCGCACCTTTTCTGGCCGTCGGCGGGCTCATCATCAGTGGACTCTTGGTGGCGAGCCGCTCCAAAGTGATTCGCAATCACCCGGAACGCCATTTCTACGATACGGCCTGGCAGTTTCTGACCATGGCCTCGCTCGTCTGCGGATTTCTCGCAATCGCCAACATTACGGTCGTGCCTGCCGAGAAACGCTTGGGCGGCGTGGCCGGCCTCGTACCAGGAGTCGGGCAAATTCAGGCGAGCGTCCTGCCGCTCTCGAAAAGCACTAAGAACTCGCTCGACCTCGTCAGCGAAATTTCCGACATGGATGCGGGCACTCGCCTCAAGACGGTAAATGACGCCTTGTCCTCGGGTGACGCCGATCGCAGCTCGGCTGCACTTGCGATCATAGCGACATCGCGGTATCCCGAATTGCGCATCCTCGGTCTCGAACAAGCGTTGAAGGAGAAATTCGGCGCCTACATCGAGGTCGACGAAGCGAAAGACGCTCCGGGAAATGCGCTGACACAAGCGATGCGAGGGGCCGCCGTCCGCGTGAACGCCGTTTCGCCTCGTGGCGACAATTTCATCGGCACGATGGGAGCGTACGACGCGCACGGCAGCTTGCGGCCCCCGGCGAACTTTTCGATCGGAACGTTCGTCGACATCGGCGGAGTCGGTACGAAGGTTCCGCTCAGTATCGACGCCAGCATGGACGATGCGGGAGAGCTCATCGGGATAGCGCGCGCGGCCACGTTAACGACGCCCGTCGTCATTTCGATGCCGCGCGTCTAGGACCGCCGCGTGTCCGCAGTCACTAAACCCAGTGCACGTGCAACGCGCCGATGCGACGATGTCTTGGAACGCAACGGAGCGACGCCGTGCGGACCGTTACGTAGTTGTAGATCGTCACGGTGCTCGACGCGCGAGAAGCTGCTGAATCAGGACGGTTGCGGGCGCGCTTGCAATAAGCGCCGTTAGTGGTGGCGCTTTGCCGACCTCAGACGAGACGTATTAACGGACGCTTTTCCAACCGGGGAGACCCGCAACTGCCGGCCCGATTGAGATCATGCCTTTCGAGTTTGAGAGACGGGCGTCGGCAAGTCCGAAAACCTGCAGTCCAGTGTTCTGTGCGTTCAGCGCCCGCCATCGCATCGCTGCCCTGGATGCCATTGGCGTAACCAGCGCCTCTCACGTGGGCGATGGACGTCGAGGCTCCTCGACCTCGGTCTCGCCGCGCGCTGCCTCCTACGAGCGCGATGGGCAGCGCGGACCACCATTCATGCCCTGGCGGCGCCGTCGCACGCACAGGGCAAGCACGGCGGCGTCTCGCGTGGGTCGACGGCGCGTCCACGCGCGGCGCGCGATGAGGTAGATGCCGCGACGGTCGGCGTCGTCGAGCGCGTAGAAAGCCGGAGGGATGATAAGTGGCTCGCTTATCGTCTAGAACCGGAAGGCGGTTCCCCGAACGCCGTTGCGATGGCGAAGCCGAAGAAAGACCCTAACGAAGTAAACATTGAGCTCGTCCGCTGGACGAAGTGGGCGGTACTTGTAAACGGGGCTTTAGCAGCTATCGCCCTAGGCGCAGCAGGTATTTCATTGCTGACGCTGCGCGCCTCTGACATTGCGGCGGCGCACACTGAGGAAAATCAGAGCGCCGTTATGGCGGTCGTGCCTTCTGCCGTCTATGGTCAGCCATTCATAATCAAGAATGCTGGCGGAGGGCCAGCCTTACACCTTCATGCTGCGTGTGTTGCGACAAATACCTCGACATGGCCGACGTCATTTAATATACCCGCCGTCGCCCCGGACGTTATGCCGATTTTTCCAAACAACGCGTTCCAAGTTAACATCGCAGTCAACGCATGCGGCAAAGCAGGGGACGTGACGCCATCGAACCTGACGGGCTTCTACGCTCACATTCAGTACGGGCTGCCGTGGGGCGAAATCCGCACGGAAGATTTCGAATACGAGTATGTTCAGAAAGCAGGATGGACAAGTAGATCAGCCGACGCCGAACGAGACAAGTACGCGGCGCAAATAGACGCCACTTTTAAGTGACAAGTCGCCAAAAGAACGCGTGACGTCTTGACTTGCAGATGTTGTCTTTTGGCTTCGCTCCGAAGTCCGGGTCCGCGCCGAATGCTTCGATGTAGCCAACCCAACGCGACGCACCCTCAATCGGCGCGACTTCAAGAATTTGATACTTAATGTATTTGGCGTGGCTAAGCGGGGTGTAGGACTGGTAGCGGCGCGTCAAGATGACGCGCAACCGCGTTCTCCAATGCACGAGGCGGGCGGCGTTCGGGATCGAAAAGTTTGGGTCGAGCGACGCTTCAACTTCCTTCGCGGTGGCGTATATGCTGCCGCGCTTCATCTCGCTTCCGCCATCGCAGCGCAGGCGCACGATGCCGCCGACCGGATAGAGCGCGGCTCATCGCGGGTAGGTGCCACATAATGACCGAGCGCCAGGATCGGCGTCGGCGAAAGCACCATCAGACCTACGCTCGCATGTGGGACCCGAACGAACTCTCCAGGTTGTTCACGCAGATGCGCCAGCGCAGCAACCTCCCGGCGATCCGGCTGCACGATTGCAGGCACGGGTTCGCATCGCTATCGTTCGCGGCGGGGATCGACCTCTTGACCGTCAGCAAGTCCCTGGGCCATTCGAGCCTCGCCGTGACGAGCGGCATCTACGTTCACCAGTTGGACGCGACGAAACGCGTCGCGACCAAGGCCTTCGAAGCCTACGTCAGCGCCGCCGTCACGCCGCTCCCGAAGGTACCGCCCGTCGAGTAGCGAGTCGGGCTACGTCGGGCCTGGTCTGGGTTCGTTAGCGGGTCGTAGTGGATTTTTCGGAACCCACTCGCCCGCAATCCTAATAGGCACCAGCTTTTCGGACGTTGGCGGGAAAGTGTAGGAATCGAACCTACCAGCCCCCTTGCGGAGGCCTCAGCGGTTTTGAAGACCGAGCGAGCCACCAGACTCGTACTCTCCCACGAATCAGCCTTTGTTCGCTTTCGCGTCGCGCCACGCTCGTTCGAAGGGTAGCCGCCAGGCGTGCGGCGCGACGAGTTGGTGGATCGATTTCGGTCCCCACGAACCCGGTGAATAGAGCCGCACCGGCGGTGGCGCCTCCAGCAACGGCCGCGAGACTTCCCAGAGGCGTTCGATCCCTTCGGCCGTCGTGAACAGCGTGTGGTCGCCGCGCATCGCGTCGAGAATTAGACGTTCGTACGCCTCGAGCACGTCGCCGATAAAACCGGTCTCTTGCATCGCGAATTGCAAGCTCAGCTTATCGAGTCGCATCCCCGGCCCCGGGCGCTTGCCGTAAAATGAAAGCGACATTTTCGAAGCGTCGGCTAGATCGAACGTGAGATGATCGGGGCCTTGCGCGCCGACGCCGGAACCGATCGGAAACATGCTCTTCGGCGGTTCCCGGAAGGCGATCGAGATAATGCGCTGGCCTTCCGCGAGCCGTTTCCCGGTGCGCAGGAAGAACGGCACGCCCGCCCAGCGCCAATTATCGATACAGCACCGAAGCGCGACGAACGTTTCGGTGTCGGATTCCGGATCGACGCCTTCTTCCGACCGGTAGCCGGCATACTGCCCGCGCACGACTTGCGACGGGTCGATCGGCAGCATGCTCCGGAAGACCTTATTCTTTTCCTCGCTGATCGGCCCCGGCTCGAGCGCCGTCGGCGGCTCCATCGCCATGAACGCGACGATCTGGAACAGATGCGTGACGACCATGTCGCGGAAGGCGCCGGTGGCTTCGTAGAAAGCGGCGCGGTTGCCCAAGCCGAGCGTCTCCGGCACGTCGATCTGCACGTGATCGATGAAATTACGATTCCAAATCGGCTCGAAGAGGCCGTTAGCGAACCGGAACGCGAGGATGTTTTGCGCCGGCTCCTTACCGAGAAAGTGATCGATGCGAAAAATTTGCTCTTCGGCGAAGACGGTGTGCAGCTCCGTATTGAGCGTTACGGCAGTCGCGAGATCCGTGCCGAAGGGCTTTTCCATGATGATGCGGGAGCGGTCGACGAGGCCCGCTTCGCCCAGGAGCCGGACCGCCGATAATGCGGCGCTCGGCGGCACGCTGAGGTAATGCAGGCGGCGCGTCTCGCCGGTTAACGACTGTTCCGCCGCTTCGACTGCCGCTCGCAGCACGTTCGCGCCGGCGGAGAGCGGCACGTAATCGAGCATCTCCGAAAAGCTGTCCCAGTCGGCGGCGAGCACCTTGCGCGTCGAGAACTGGTCGACCGAACTGCGCGCGAACGCTCGGAACTCGGTCGCGTCCAGATCGTCGAGCGACACGCCGATGATCCGGCAACTCGGGATGAAGCCGGCACGCGAAAGATAGAAAAGACCCGGCAAGAGCTTACGCCGCGACAAATCGCCCGTGGCGCCGAACAGGACGACGACTTGCGGAAAGCGCGGGCCGACGCCGGGACTAATTTTTCTCTGCCGAGACGTAAACGGCGCGCCGTTACTCTCCGGCAGGCTGATTACCGACACCGGCGTCCGCCCGTCCCTCGTGATATTAAATAAACCATCGAACGGACGGCTTAGCTCTCGTCGAAACCAACGCCTTTGGACTCTTGCACGAAGCGAGGCCGCGATCGCTCGCGGCCTCGTCGTACCGTGGAAGCTCCGGCGGAGGGCTAGTCGTCGTCGCCCTTCGGGGCGTTGGCGATCGATTTCGCGTCCGGCAATTTGCCCTCGCCCGTCATGCCGTAGGTGAGGATCGCGTTGTAGGCGCCGAAGTTGACGGCATCGGGCACTTTGAAGTTCATGCCCGCCGTTTCTTTCGCCCACCAGGCGCCCGAATGGCGCTCGGGGACGGCCTGCGTCCGCGCGAGGCGCGGGTTCCGACACGCGGGTACCAGGTCGGCCGGAATCGTCGGGCCGCAGAGCAGCCCCGGAATTTCGGCCCGGTACGGCGTCAGCGTCGGTTTCGTCGCGAACACGGTCGACATCGGCGAGGCGTTCGCGTCGTAGATGCTAAGCGGTCGCGCACCGATGAGGTCCTCGACCGTGCGCACCACGCTGACCGTCGTGTAGGTCGTATGGTCGATCGAGTGCGAGCGCGTCCAGGGCGAGATGACGTGCGCGATCGAGCGATGCGCTTCGACGTGATCTTGACCGTTCTGCGGATCGTCCTCGATCATGATGATCGCCGTCGAAGCCCAATAGGGTCCGTGACTGACCGCCTCGACGAGTTGCCCGATCGCGTAATCGTGATCGGAGAGCTCGAGCGCCGGCGTATTGAGTCCCTCGAGCGCGGATCCATACGAACCCGTATGGTCGTGCGGGATCGTCATCGTCATCAGGTTCGGCATATCGCCGCGTGCGATGAAGCCCGCGTATTCGCGCTTCCATTCCTCGATGCGAAAGATATCGGGATAGGTCTGGTCGAACGCGCGATAATAGCGGTCCGTGAGCGCTCGGATCGATGGCGTGCTCGGCTGCGACTGCAGCACGCCCTTCGCATAGGGATAGCGAACCGCGGGCGGCCCGAATGCCGTGCCGTAGTAATTGAGGTCGATCTGCCAGCCGTAATTGCGAACCGTCTTACCGGCGCGCAGCGCGGTCTCCCAGATGTAACCGCCGGTTACGTCGGGACGTAGATTGTCGGCACCCTCCGAGGCGGCCGGGTCCCGGAAACCGGGAAGGATCGTCGATTTTCCCGACGGGTCGAGGACGCCCGTGATGCGCGTGTTGAAGATTGAACCGGGGCCCGTCGGCGGATTACCGAGGTTCATGTTGGCGACGATGCCCTGCCAGTCGTAGGTCAGACCGAGGCCGTTGGAATTACCGTACTGCACGGATTGCGTCTTCTCGGTGTAATCGTTCGTATGGGATTGCATCGCCCAATTCCAGCCGACGCCGCTCGTCTCGCTCGAATCGTAGAAATTATCGAGCGTTACGTAGTCCTCGGCGAGGGCGTGAAGATTCGGCGTGATCGGCCGATTGAAATACGCAAGCCGCGGGTCGCCGTTGGCGCCGTTGTTCAGATCGCCCAGAACCTGATCGTAGGTGCGGTTTTCGTTGACGATATAGATGACGTGTTTGATCTTCGTGCGCAGAAACGCCATCATCGGATCCGCGCCGCGGTTCTCGAAACCGTTGTTGGCGTCTACCACGGCCGATAGATACTGCAGCGTGTTCGCATCGGGCGTCGGCATCGAGACGAGGCCGGCCTTCTCTAATTCCCACGTGTAGCTGTTGCGATGGGTGCGATTGCCGAGTTCGGTACCGTACGTCGTATTGTGCGAATAGTAGATCTGGTCGGGATTCGGTCCGCCGTTGGACTTTTCGTTGGAGACGAAGAGGTGGCTGCCGTCCTGACTGACCGCGACCGACGTGGGGAGCCAGCCCGTCGGAATGCGACCGCGGACTTTTCCGGTCGCGACGTCGACGACCGCAACCGCGTTCTCGCCACCGAGCGTTACGTACAGCGTTCGGCCGAACGGGCCGACCGCGATCGAATTCGGGACCGCGCCCTTATATGGATCGCCCGGCCGCGAAAGGCTGATGATCCGCGACACGCTATCGGTCGTCGTATCGATTACCGCGATCGAATCGTCGTTGCCGCAGGCGACATACAGCTTCCCTTGGTCGCCGTCGAGAACCGCTTTATTCGGCCCCGAAGGCACGTGAATGACTTTGAGCAACGCTTCTTTGCTCATCACCATCACTTCGTCGTCACGTTCGCTCGTGACGTAGGCCTTCGCGAAGGCGCCCGTCGTCGCGTCGCTCTTGACCGCGACCCAGAACGGGAATTCACCCTGCGCGAGCAGCTGCCCCGGAACCGCGAAGAACACTTCCTTATGAAGGTTGCGCAGCTTAAGATTGATGACGGTCGCCGAGGCGTTCTCGAAGTTGGCCGCGACCATCGTCTTGCCGTCTTTGCTGACGTCGAAGCCGGCTAAGACGGCCCCGGTGACGAGTTGCGGCGCCGCTTTTCCGGCCGCGGAATTCTTGAGTTCGCCGCCGTCGTACCGCGGGATCGGCAACGAGTCCATGTCGTTGTGCTTGAGGATGACGAACGGCGCGTCGGGCGTATATTTCGGACCGGTCGTATTTTCCTTATAGATGAGGACGCGGTCGTCGACGCCGCCGGAGACGTAGAAGCGCGTACCCGACGGGTCCCAAGCGAGCCCGTCGAACGTATCCACGATCGGGATCTGCTGGATCTTGCGCGCCGTCCCGGACGACACGTCATAGACGAAGACCCACTCCGCCTGGCCGCCGAGGAAGGACGCGGCGTTTCCTCCGGATTCGAACGTGCCGTTCGCCAGCGGCGGGTAGCCGTTCGGGTTGATGGTTTGCGTGCCGGCTTTGCCGGTGAGCGGGTCGATCGTCGGCGTGAGGATCGGAGCGCCGTTCTCGTAGAGCAGTGTCGCGTTGAACCCGCTCGTCATCACGAGCAGCGTCTTGCCGTCGGGGCTGAGCGCGGATGAGACGGCATCGTCCGCATCGGCGTTTCCGTCGGGCCGCAGCCCCGTCGCGAGCCGCTGATACGTCGATCCGGGCGCGGCGGTCGCCGTCAAAAATTGATTGGTCGGTAAGAACGCCGGACCGCCGTTCGCGCCGGAAACGGCCAGCGGCGCCGGCGCTCGCGCCGACGCGAACGTTCCGGCTAAGCCGAATAATGCGAGAGCAGCGCCCGCGGTCAAGGCGCCGTGCTTGGTGAATCCCATGAGACCTCCGAAGTCTGTGCCGTCCAAGACTACGCTGCGGAGATTAAGGAAAAGTTAGCTATCATTAAGAAGGTGGAGTCTGTAGCGACCCGAGAGCGGGTATATGCTCGAGGCAAAGCTCCCGGCACGCTACGTGGCCGGCTCTCGTTCTAGTTGGGATCGGATCGATGCTCACAGCACCCCGCACCGTACTACCTGGCCGGCCCTACCCGCTCGGCGCAACCTGGGATGGCTCGGGCGTTAATTTTGCGATCTACTCCGAGATCGCGGAAAAAGTCGAATTGTGTTTGTTCGCTTCGCAGGATGACCGGGAACCCGAACGGCTGCTGCTTACCGAGCGGATGGCGTTCGTTTGGCATGGCTATCTCCCCGCGCTGCCGCCCGGTCAGCTCTACGGTTATCGCATCCATGGGCCGTACGACCCCGACGCCGGGTTGC
This sequence comes from uncultured bacterium, assembly GCA_964250245.1. Lineage (GTDB taxonomy): Bacteria > Vulcanimicrobiota > Vulcanimicrobiia > Vulcanimicrobiales > Vulcanimicrobiaceae > CAXTIY01. The sequence goes on along the minus strand of CAXUFI010000049.1, from coordinate 3,115 downwards.
GTTGCAACCCCGCCAAATTATTGATCGATCCATATGCCATCGCGATTTGCGGCGCCGTCGACTGGGACGCGGCCGTTTTCCCATACGAGATGGGGAACGAGGCCGAAGACCGCGCGCTCGATGCCACCGACGACTCGTGGGGGATGCCGAAAAGCATCGTCGGCAATCCGTACTTCGACTGGGAGGGCGACCGCGCTCCCCGCACCCCGCTCAGCGATTCGATTATTTACGAAGTTCACGTCAAAGGGTTCTCCGAGCGTAATCCGGAGGTCGCCGAGGAACTTCGCGGCACGTACCTCGGGCTAGCGGCGCCGGGTTCCATCAAGCACCTCAAAGCGCTCGGCGTCACCGCGGTCGAACTCTTGCCGATACACGAATTTCTCGACGACAAGACGCTCGTCGAGAAAGGGCTCCGCAATTACTGGGGCTACAATACGACGAACTTTTTCGCGCCGACGGCGCGTTACGCGTCGTCGGGCGACCAAGGCGGGCAGATCGCCGAGTTCAAACAGATGGTGAAGATCCTGCATCGCGAGGGGATCGAAGTCATTCTCGACGTGGTGTACAATCACACGTCGGAAGGCAATCACATGGGCCCGATGCTAAGCTTTAAAGGCATCGACAATCCGACGTATTATCGGCTCGTCGAAGATCAGCCGCGCTACTACATGGATTATACGGGGACGGGCAACAGCCTCAACGTCCGGCATCCGCAAGTGCTCAAACTGATCATGGACAGCCTGCGTTACTGGGCCGTCGAGATGCACGTCGACGGATTCCGCTTCGATCTCGCGTCGACGCTGGCGCGCGGTCTCAAGGACGTCGATAAACTCTCGGCCTTCTTCGACATCATCCATCAGGATCCGATTCTGTCGCGACTCAAATTGATCGCCGAGCCGTGGGACGTCGGCGATGGCGGCTACCAGGTCGGCAACTTTCCGGTGCTCTGGGCCGAATGGAACGGTAAGTACCGCGATACGGTGCGCCGCTATTGGAAGAGCGACGAAGGGCAGATCGCCGACTTGGCGTACCGCCTGACGGGCTCGAGCGATCTCTACCGTGCCGACGGCCGCCGTCCGTCGGCGAGCATTAACTTCATCGTCGCGCACGACGGCTTCTCGCTGAACGACCTCGTCAGCTATAACGAGAAACATAACGAAGCCAACGGCGAGGACAATAACGACGGCGCGAACGACAACAGTTCGTGGAATTTGGGCGTCGAGGGTCCGACGGACGATCCGGAGATCGTCGAACTGCGCGAACGTCAGAAGCGGAATTTCCTCGCGACGCTGCTCTTTTCGCAGGGCGTGCCGATGATCTGCGGCGGCGACGAACTCGGCCGGACGCAGCAAGGCAACAATAACGCCTATTGTCAGGACGACGAACTGAGCTGGTTCGATTGGGACCTCGACGACCGGCGGCGCGACCTGCTGGACTTCACGAAACGGCTCATCGCCTTCCGGCGCGAGCATCCCAATCTTCACCGGCGCAAGTTCTTCGAGGAGCGCACGTTGCGTCATGCGGCGGAGCAAAACGTCGTTTGGCTGCGCTTCGACGGTAACGAGATGAGCGATGAAGACTGGAACGACGGCTCGCTGCGAACCCTCGGCCTTTTCATCAACGGCAATACGATCGGCGACGTCGACGCCGCCGGCGACGCGGTGGTCGACGACAGCTTCCTCATGCTCTTTAACGGTCACATCGAACCCGCCGAGCTGACGGTTCCCTCCGTTCGCGACCTGAAGCGTTGGGACGTTATGTTCGATACGGCGCGGCCGCAACTCAGCTCGCGCGAGTCGTACGTCGCCGGCGAGACGCAGCGGCTCGAACGGCAATCCTTTATGTTGCTGCAAGCACAGCCGGCGCGCGAGGCCTAATCGGCAGGACGAGCTTACTTTGCCGCGCAAAGCGTAGTGCGTGGAAGTTCGGCAAGCCTTAGCGGACCTAGCCGAGGTTCGCGGCCGGCTCGCGACGATTCAGCGCTTCGACGGCTACTCGGGTTACGCCGCAATCGCGAGCGGCCTCGTCGCCCTCGCGGCGGGGCTCGTACAAGCCGCCATCGCTCCCGCACCGGCCGACGCGGCGTCGCGCCGGGCGTATCTCGGGATCTGGCTTACCTGTCTTGGGTTCGCGCTCGCGATCAACTACGGCGCCATCTTCATCTGGCGGCTGCGCAACCGGGGGGCGCAGGCCGCGGTGCAATTTCGTACCGTCGGCATGAGCATCGTGCCGGCCGTGGCCGCGGGCGGCGTCGTCACGCTGGCGCTGCTCGAGCGCGGGCTCGACGAGCTTCTGCCGGGGATGTGGTGCGCCACGTACGCGCTCGGACTGTTCGCATCGAGAGCGATGGTGCCCGAACGCGTCGTTTGGGTCGCGGTCGCCTTCGGCGCATTCGCGACGCTCTTGCTCGTCGGCGTCCACCTCAACTCCCTCGCCTGGTGGATCATGCCGGTGGCGTTCGGCGGCGGACAAATCGCGATCGGGGCGATCGTGCTCGCCGACGATGCGACCGACGTTCCGTTTGAAAGGAAGCGCGCTTGAAGCCCACGGCTCCGTTTGCTTACGAAGGGTTGGAACGGATTTTTCACGAGCGGGGCCGGCTCGCCGTGTGCACCTGTCTGATGGCGCATGCCGCCGGGATGCGCTTTAAGGCGCTGCAAGAAGCGTGCGGCTTAACCGACGGGAATCTCAATCGCCACCTTCACGCGCTCGCCGAAACCGGGATCGTCGAACTCGCGCGCGAGACGGGTAACGGCCGGCCCGCGACCCGCGTTCGCATCACGGAGTCCGGCCGGGCGCGCTTCCTCTCGTACATCGACGAACTGGAAGCCATCGTTCGCACCGTGAACGCGAGTGAGACCGGGCGCGACCAGGCGCCCGGCAGCCTCCGGCTGGCGGCCTCGCCGTGATCGAGCGCGCTCGCCTTCCCGAACCGTTCGAGGCGGTGCCGCACCACGTCGCGTTCGTTATGGAAGGTACCGAAAGCTGGGCCCGGGAGCACGGCCGCTCCCTCGCCGAAGCCGCGTCCGCCGCGGCGAGCGTGCTCCGGGAAACGGTCCGCGCGGCGGCTCGCTACGGAGTCGAAATCGTGACCGTGCACGTCGCCCGGCAGGCG
>CAXUFI010000048.1:0-12299 GCA_964250245.1 uncultured bacterium | reverse complement strand
AACGCGGCTGCTGCGGCTGCTGCTCGCGGTCCGGCGCGATGGCGATGGCGACGGCGTGCAACGCCGCGGCGAGCGCCGCGAGTTCTTCCTCCGCCGGCGCCCCCTTCACTTCGGCGCGGGCTCGGGGTACATCCCCATGGCGTGGTATCCGGCGTCGACGTAGTGCACGTCGGCGGTTACGGCGGCCGACAGGTCCGAAGCGAGGTAGACCGCGGTCTTGCCGACGTCCGCGGGCGTCACGTTGCGCCGCAGCGGCGCCGCGGCGGCCACCTTGTCGAGCATCTTCTTAAGATCTTTCACTTGCCGCGAGCTCGCGGTGCTGATCGGTCCCGCGGAGATCGCGTTGACCCGGATCGCGCGTTCGCCCAGATCGTAGGCGAGATACCGGACGATCGATTCCAAGGCCGCCTTGACGATGCCGGCGACGTTGTAATTCGGCACGATCGCCGTCGAACCGAAATACGTCAGCGCCATGATGCTCGCGCCGTCGCCCAAAAGCTCGATGAGCGCTTGCGTCAACGCGATGAGCGAAAACGCCGAGACGTCGGCGGCGAGCGCGAAGCCGGCGCGCGAGGTCGTATAGACTTTGCCCGCGAGGTCTTCCTTATTTACGAACGCGATCGAGTGTACGAGCGTGTCGAGCCGGCCGTGCTCGCGCGCGACGTCGGCCTTGAGCGCCGCGAGCGAATCGTCCGAACCGACGTCGCAGTGGTAGGCCGCGCCGCCGAGTTCGGCGGCCAGCTTCTCCACTTCGCCGCGAACGCGCTCGCCCTGATAGGTCAGCACGATCTGCGCGCCGTGCGCGCGTAGCTCCCGCGCGATGCCGCTCGCGATGCTCCATTTGTTCGCGACCCCGGTTACCAGTGCGATCTTGCCGTCCAACAGTGCCACGGCCAAGCTATTGTGGCGGCTTTCCCGGGAACGCCTCTCGGCTTAAAGCGGAATGTTACCGTGCTTTCGTTTCGGGCGCTCCACGCGCTTATTGGCGAGCATGCGCAGCGCGCGCGAGACGGCCTGGCGCGTGCGGCCGGCCTCGATGACGTCGTCGACGTAGCCGCGGTTCGCGGCGACGAACGGGTTGGCGAAGCGCCGTTCGTAATCGGCAACGAGTTCGGCTTCGCGCGCGGCGGGGTCGGCCGCCTGCGCGATCTCGCGGCGAAAGATCGTCTTGACGGCGCCGGCGGCTCCCATCACGGCGATCTCCGCGGTCGGCCAAGCGATGTTGTAATCGGCGCGGACGTGTTTGCTCGCCATCACGTCGTAGGCCCCGCCGTAGGCCTTGCGCGTGATGATCGTTATCTTCGGCACGGTCGCTTCCGCATACGCGTACAACAGCTTCGCACCGTGTTTGATGATGCCGCCGTACTCTTGCGCCGTGCCCGGCAGGAACCCCGGAACGTCGACGAACGTGACGAGCGGGATGTTGAACGCGTCGCAGAAACGCACGAAGCGAGCGGCTTTGATCGACGACGCGATGTCGAGCACGCCCGCCATAACCTGCGGCTGATTGGCGACGACGCCGACCGTCGCGCCGTCGATGCGGCCGAACCCGATCACGATGTTCGTCGCGTGCAGCCCGCCGATTTCGAAGAAGAAGCCGTCGTCGACGACGGCCGCGACCGCGGCCTTGATATCGTACGGCTTACTCGGCGCGTCGGGCACGAGGCCGTCGAGTTCGGGACAGAGCCGTTCGGGATCGTCGTCGCAGGCGTAGCGCGGACCCGGTTCGAGATTGTTCTGCGGCAGGAACGACAGCAGCAGCTTCGTCTGCTCCGTCATCTCGTCTTCGTTCGCGGCGATCAGGTCCGTCACGCCGCTCTTGGTCGCGTGCGTATGCGCGCCGCCCAACTCCTCGAACGTTACGTCCTCGCCCGTCACCGTCTTTATGATCTCGGGGCCGGTGATGAACATCTGCGAGATGCCTTCGACCATCAGCGTGAAATCCGTAATCGCGGGCGAGTACACGGCGCCGCCCGCGCAAGGCCCGGCGACGAGCGAAAGCTGCGGAATCACGCCGCTCGCGTTGACGTTACGCCAGAAGATCTCCGCATAGCCGCCGAGGCTCACGACGCCTTCTTGAATGCGCGCGCCGCCCGAATCGTTGATGCCGATCATCGGCGAACCCGTGCTGACGGCCAGATCCATGACCTTGCAGATCTTCTCGGCGTAGACTTCGCCGAGCGAACCGCCGAGAACCGTGAAGTCTTGCGAGAATAAGAACACCTGGCGGCCGTCGACGAACGCGTAGCCGGTCACGACGCCGTCGCCGAGAAACTCCCGCTCGCCGAGATCGAACGCCGTCGAGCGATGAACGGCGAACATATCGAGTTCGACGAACGAGCCCGGGTCGACCAAAGCCGCGATCCGTTCGCGGGCGGTGCGTTTCCCGCGGGCGCGTTGACGCTCGTTCGCATCCTCGCCGGCCGGGGCCAGCGCGCGTTTCCGGCGCGCGGCGAGGTCGTCGGGCTTCGAGCCGGAGGGGCCGCCCGGCGGTACGCGCACCCGCGTTACCAGATGCCGAGCAGTACCTTCGCGTCGTCGCTCGCCATCGTGCGCGGATCCCAGGGCGGCGTAAACGTAATCTCGACGGCAGCGCTCTCGACGCCCTCGAGCGAGCGGACCTTGCTCTCCACGGCTTCCTTAAACATCGGGCCGACGGGACACATCGGCGACGTCAGCGTCATCGTAACGGTAACGTCCTGATTCTTCTCGCCCGCCACGTCGACGCCGTAGATGAGGCCGAGATCGATGATGCCCATGTGCAGTTCGGGATCCTCGACCGTTTTAAGCGCTTCGCGGACTTCTTCTTGTGTGGGCATAACGCTTGAGAGTACGACGCACGCCGGAAAGTTACCGCCACGCCGGGAGCGGCGACGTTGCCGTCGCCCATATTAAACGCACGCGCAGCAGGATAGCGGTCGTGCCGAAAAAGAAATCGGCCGCTTAACGTTGACTGCAAGCTCCCTACTAATAACGCAGGAGTACTTGGTCCTTAGTAGCAAGTGCAGGAGCGTGTCTAAAAACTTTGCCGACGACAACGTCATATCAGCGGAAAAGGTTGCGGATCGGCGCATTCACGGATCGCGGTCGGCGAGCGACGGCGCGGCCGACCCCTCGTCCGACGGATTAGCGCCGCGCAAGCCGCTAAAACTGTCGACGGTTTCGCACACCTTGAACTCCGAGGTCGCCGAGCGGTTACGTCACTTCGCGTTCCGCGAGCGAATCAGCGAGAGCGCCGTCATCGAATTTGCGTTACGGGCTTTTTTCGAGGGCGGCAACGATGCGAAGTTGGGCGCGCAACTCCGCGAACGAGGAGCCGGCTTACGCCGTAAGAGTTGAGAAACGGCTAGCAGGTCGTTCTTCATAGTTAATGAATATCGTTACATGCGAACAAGGACGAAGGCATTAGACTCGTTCTCCGAGGGCGGGAGCGAGAACTCGGTCAAGCTCTCCGTGAACGTCTCGAGCGACGTCGGACAGCGGCTGCGACGGATCGCTTTTGAGGAACGGCTCTCGGAGAGCTCGATCGTGCAGATCGCGCTCACGCTCATGTTTGAGCGAACGCCCGACGAGACGGTCGGGGAATTCTTGCGCGAGCAGGGCGCATCGCTACGGCGGGGCGTGAAGTAGGCTCGAGGCGGCGCCGCTAGCGCTTGCGGCGCCGTCCGGCTCCGCTGCTCCGCAGCTGCTCGCCGAGGGCGGCGTCATCTTTGTTTTGCGCGAAAAACGCGCTGAGCGAATGTTCGATGACCGCGCTCTCGCTGACGCGTTGGAAGAAGGCGAATTGCTCCAGCTTTTCGGCGAGCTCGATGCTCAAGGTATGAGAGACTTTGGCGACCGTACTCGGCCGGCCGGAGTCCGACTTCGCGTCGGGCGTAAAGGGTCGAGCGTCCGGCGCGGACCGGCCGTCGCCGGACGTCGCCTCGCCGTCCGCACTCGAAGCGAGGTCGTGTCCATGAGCGCGGCCGTTCTTCTCTACTCTCTTCACCTTAACTACTACGTCGTCTTACACACCAGTTTCCTAGTGTTCTGAGGTTATGGAACGGGGCACCTGCCGACTCTCGAAACTTTTTAGAAACCGGCTGCTGTTATGGCCCGAACACGACGGAACGACTTCGATAAGCCGACAAAGGGTATAGGCCGCGAAACGGCAAGTCGACGTGTAACGTTCCCGTGGCCGAACGTGGCCGGCGGACAGGGAGTCTGAATCAGTATGTCAATGTGGGAACCGTTTACCGAACGTGCGCGGCGCAGCATCGTGCTCGCTCAAGAAGAAGCGCAGCGGCTTGGAAATAATTACATCGGAACCGAGCACATTTTACTCGGCATTATTTCTGAGGGCGAGAGTCTCGCGGCTAAAGTGCTCGAAACGCTCGGCGTCAACCTTGCAAAGGTTCGGCAAGAGGTCGAAGCGATCGTCGGCCGCGGCGGTCAGACCGTGCAACAGGAGATGGTGTTTACGCCGCGCGCCAAGCGCGTCATCGAACTCGCCTTCGAAGAAGCGCGGCAACTCAATCACAATTACATCGGCACCGAGCATCTGCTGCTCGGTCTCATTCGCGAAGGTGAGGGCGTCGCCGCGCGCGTGCTGACCAATCTCGGCGTCGATCCGGCCAAGGTGCGCGTGCAAACGACGTCGCTGCTCGGCGCCGAAGGCCAGCCGGTCGCGCCCAAGGGCAAATCCAAGACGCCGACGCTCGATGCCTACGGCCGCGATCTGACGACGCTGGCGCGCGATAACAAGCTCGATCCCGTCATCGGCCGCGCGAACGAAATCGAGCGCGTCATTCAAATTCTCGCGCGCCGCACGAAGAACAACCCGGCGCTCATCGGCGAGCCGGGCGTCGGCAAAACCGCGATCGCCGAGGGACTGGCGCAGCGCGTGATAAAGGGCGAAGTTCCCGAACCGCTACGCGAACGGCGCGTCATTACGCTCGACCTTGCGGGCCTGGTCGCCGGCACGAAATATCGCGGCGAGTTCGAAGAGCGCATGAAGCGCGTCATGGACGAGATCCGGGCGGCTTCGGGCGAGATTATCCTCTTTATCGATGAGTTGCACACGCTCGTCGGCGCAGGCGCCGCCGAAGGCGCGATCGACGCCAGCAACATCATCAAGCCGGCGCTCGCCCGCGGCGAATTGCAATGCATCGGCGCGACGACGCTCAACGAGTTCCGCAAGCACATCGAGAAAGACAGCGCGCTCGAGCGCCGCTTTCAGCCCGTTATGGTCGGCGAGCCGTCGGTCGAAGAGACCGTCGAGATCCTTAAAGGCCTGCGCGACCGTTACGAAGCCCACCATAAGGTAACGATTACGGACGAAGCGCTCGTGGCGGCCGCCAAGCTCTCCGATCGATACATCTCCGATCGCTTCTTGCCCGACAAAGCCGTCGATCTGATCGACGAGGCGAGTTCGCGCGTACGTCTTCAAGCGACGCTGCCGCCGCCCGAAGTTCGTGAGATCGAAAACCAAATTCGAAAGGTCAAGACCGAAAAAGAAGCCGTCGTTAAGAGTCAAGAATTCGAGAAGGCGGCCGCCATCCGGGACCGTGAGGAGAAGCTGCGCTTAGAGAAGCAGCGCTTGGAGCAGGAGTGGCACGAGCGGAAGCTTCAGGGCGAGAAAACGCTGCGCGTCACCGAAGAAGATATCGCGCACATCGTGAGTTCGTGGACGCGTATCCCGGTCTCGAAGCTCGCGCAGGCCGAAACGGCGAAGCTGCTCTCGATGAAGGAACAGCTCCACAAGCGCGTCGTGGGGCAGGACGAGTCGATCGAAGTCGTGACCCGGGCGATTCGCCGCTCGCGGGCCGGACTCAAGAATCCCAAGCGCCCGATCGGCTCCTTCATCTTCCTCGGGCCGACGGGCGTCGGCAAAACCGAAGTCGCGCGCAGCCTCGCCGAGTATCTCTTCGACGATGCCGAGTCGATGATCCGGATCGACATGTCCGAGTACATGGAAAAGTATGCGGTCTCGCGCCTCGTCGGAGCGCCGCCGGGATACGTCGGCTACGAAGAAGGCGGACAACTTACCGAGGCGGTGCGGCGGCGTCCGTACTGCGTGATCCTGCTGGACGAAATCGAAAAAGCGCACCCCGACGTCTTCAACCTGCTCCTGCAAGTGCTCGAGGACGGCCGGCTGACGGATTCGCAAGGGCGCGTCGTCGATTTTAAAAACTCGGTCATTATTATGACGTCCAACGTCGGCGCCTCGGGGATGCAGACGACGACCGACATCGGGTTCCGTCCGCAGAAGTCGAGCGGTGAAATGGATCAGGCCGCGTACGAGCGGATGAAGAGCAAGGTGCTGGAAGAAGTCAAGCACACGTTCCGGCCCGAGTTTCTCAACCGGATCGACGAAGTCGTCGTGTTCCACCAGCTGAGCCGCGAGCAGATCGAACAGATCGTCTCGCTCGAACTCGAGAAAGTCATCCGCGAAATCAAAGCGCAGGAGATGCACCTCGAGGTCGTGGACGAGGCGAAAGCGTTACTCGCGCGCAAGGGGTGGGACCCGCAATTCGGTGCACGCCCGCTGCGCCGGGCGATCCAGCGCGAAGTCGAAGATGAGTTAGCCGAGGAGTTAATCAAAGGCACGTTCGTTACGGGCGATCGGATTTTGGCCGAGATCAATCCGGACAATCCGGAGAAGCTCCGGTTCTCTAAGATCCCGTCCGTCGAGCCGCCCGCGGCGCCTTCGCCGGAGCTGACCGTTAACTAAATCGACTTGATTCGGCACAAGGCGATGCCCGCGACGTTATGCGTCGCGGGCATCGCATCGTTTCTGGCTCGTTTCGGAGGTTCGTTCTGACGCCGTTTGCCACGTGGCGTTCGCGGTTACCGGCGGCGATCGGTTCTTGGTTCGCACGGGATCTCGTTCGCACGGCGCTCGCACTCGTCGAGGCGAAGCGCGTGGTGCTCCGTACGGTCGAAGACCTGAAGCTGGAATCGACCGTTAACGATCCGCGCGGTTCGCGCGACGTGCTCGTCGAATGGGGCACGGGCACGGGACCGCTCGCGCTGCGAACGGTCTGTACGTGCGGCGGCAGCGGCATTTGCGAGCACGTCGTCGCGACGCTCGAGAGCGTTCGCTCGCAAACGGAGATTCTCGAAGAACCGGCCGCGGCCGAACTCGATCTCACGTGGCTGCCGTCACCGCATATCGAAACCAAACAGGTTCGTGCGCGCAGCGTGTGGCCCGTGTTCTCGTCACCCGACGGCGTAACGCTCGCCGCGTCGCTCGTACTCGATTCCCCGCGCTTGCGCGGCGTGGTACGCGATGCCGCTTCGGTCGTCGCGATGATGGACGCGACGCCGCTCGACGATTGGGATGAGATCGACCGCGAGTTGATGCGCGACGAAGCCGTCAACGAAGCGTTCGGCGGCCGCCAAGCGCCGCGGGCGCTCGCGCGCGCGCTCTTCCGCTTAGCGCGGCACCCGCGCCTACGCTTCGATCCCGATCCGGCCGCCGGCCAGCATCCCTCCGAACTCCCCGAGTTTCGCATCGACCTGCGCGGCGTTTCGCTGCGCGCCGTCCGTCACGACGGCGCCTTCGCGCCGCTCTTCGAAGGCGTCGACGGCGTGCGGATCCCGGCGGCTCAGGCGCTGCTGCTCGACGGCCCGCCGGCGTGGATCGGCACGCGGCGCGCCGCCTATCTCGTCGACGGCAGCTTCGATGCGAAGAAGGCGATCGATGCGGCCCGCGCGCCGAACGGTCATCCGGCGAAACCCCTGACGCCGCGCACGATCGCCCGCGTCGCGCCGTTCCTCACCGCCGAAGACCGCAGCGGCCTCGGTATCGTCGATGCCGAACGGCCGTCCGCCGAGATCGCGCTCGGCTGGTCGAACGGCGCGCTGATCGCCGACCTGACCTTCATCGACCGCGAGACGGGGGCGCGCGCGCCCTACACGATGCTCGGCGCCATCGCGCCGCATAAGGAGCGCTTCGTGCGCTTCACGAGCGACCGGGCCGCGGCGCTTCGCGCGCGTCTGATCGAAGCCGGGTTCGTGCCGCGTTCGAGCGACGGCTTCGCCTTGCACGGCGCCGATCGCGCCGCTCATTTCGTCCGCGATACGCTCCCGGGCTGGAGCGATCTCGACCGGCGCCTCGATCCGGGCTTGACCGACCTCGTGCGCGGCAATACCGAACTCGACATCAACGTCGTCGCCGAGCGCTCCGGTGAAGACGCCAATTGGTTCGAACTCAAGGTCGACGTGTTCGTCGGCGGTTCCGGCGACGCGCTTACGACGAAGGAACTTGCGGCGCTGCTGTCTTCGAGCGGACGCTTCGCCGAGGTGCGCGGGAAACTCGTCGACGTCGAGAAGCTGCGCGAACGTAACGACATCTTAAACGACATCGCCGAGCGCCGGCACAGCGGGCTCGCCGCGCTACTCGCCCTGCGCGACGAGTTGCACGACAATTTCGGCTCGGTCTCGCTGCCGCCCGAGGTCGAACGGATGCGCGAGAAACTGCGCGATTTTCAGGGCATCGCGACGGTCGAGCCGCCGCCGCTGACCAACGGGTCGCTGCGCGGTTACCAGCAACGCGGGCTCGATTTTCTCGCCTATCTCGCGGAGTTCGGCTTCGGCGGAATTCTCGCCGACGAGATGGGGCTCGGCAAGACGGTGCAGGTCGTCAGCTACCTGCTGCGCCGGAAACGGATGGACGGCGGCGCGCCGTCGCTCGTCATCGCGCCGACGTCCGTCACGCACACGTGGCAGAACGAGATCGAACGCTTCGCGCCGGAGTTACGAACGTTGCGCCTGCAATCGGGCAGCGACCGCGCCGCGCGTTACGAAGACGTGCCGAAAGCCGACGTCGTCATCACCTCGTACGCGCTCGCGCGTCTCGACGCGGCGCAGCTCTCGCAATTCACGTTTCGCACGCTCATTCTCGATGAAGCGCAGAACGCCAAGAATCCGTCGTCGCAAATCGCGCGCGTCGTGCGCGGCCTGCACGCCGATCATCGGCTCGCGCTCACCGGTACGCCGGTCGAGAATTCGCTCCGCGACCTCTGGGCGATCTTCGCATTCGTCGAGCCCGGGCTGCTGGGAAGCGAGTCGTCGTTCCGCCGCCGCTTCGAACTCCCGATCGCGGAGCAGGATGAGGTGACGACGGCGACGCTGCGCTCGCGGTTGGAACCCTTTCTGTTACGGCGTACGAAAGAAGACGTCGCGCCGGAACTCCCCGAGCGCACCGAAGTGTCCCTCGCGTGCGACCTTTCGCCGTTGCAACGGCGGCTCTATCGCGGCGTCGCCGAAGCGGCGCGGCGCGACGTCTTCGCCTTGGTCGACCGGCAAGGCATCGAGAGCTCGACCGTGCACGTGCTCGCGGCGCTTACGCGGCTGCGCCAGATCTGCGCGCATCCGGGGCTGCTCTTCCCGGAGTATTTGAACGAGCCCGAAGCGTCGGCCAAGTTCGACGCGTTTCTCGAAACGGTCGACGAGGTCTTATCGGGCGGGCACCGGCTGCTCGTCTTCAGCGCGTTCGCTTCGATGCTGCGCGTCATGCGCACCGAGTTCGAGCGTCGCGGCCTCGGGTACGGCTACCTCGACGGATCCACGAAAGATAAAGACCGCCAAGACGAAGTCGCGCGCTTCATGGATCCGGCGGGGCCGCCGGTCTTCTTATGTTCGCTTAAGGCGGGCGGCGTCGGCCTCACGCTCACGGCCGCCGATTACGTCATCCTCTACGATCCCTGGTGGAACCCGGCGGTCGAGCGGCAAGCCATCGATCGCACGCATCGCATCGGACAGCATCGCGCCGTGACCGCATACCGGCTGGTTACGAGCGGCACCGTCGAAGAGAAAATCCGGGCGCTCGCCGAGCGGAAAGCGAGTCTCTCGCGCAACGTCATCAAAGCGGACGGGGCACTCGCGAAATCGTTGACGCGCGAGGATCTCGAATTGCTCTTCGCGGATCCGGAGTAGCCGGGGCGCGCTAAAAACGTAGGCGCGGACCCCAGCCCGCAAAACCCGATTCGCTCTTGGGCGTGCGAATCGTTGTGGGGAGCGCTTCCTCGCGGCGATCGATCGTATGGGGCTTAATCATTGCTTGTCCTTCCGAGTGTGATGACGCATGTAGTACCGGCCACGGCGTTTGTTTCGCGGCGGAGCAGAAAGGACGCGCCGGGGCCGGCGGGTAGCCGGGCACGGCGTGGAAGGATTAAAGCGGCCGGTTTAGCGGCCCGCCCGGGCGCCCCGCCCGGCCGGCCGGCCCCGCCTGACAGAACCGCGAAAACGCATAAGATCGCGCTTCTCTTGCGGCTGCTCGCGGCGATCGACGAGGGTCGTCATTCGCTGGCCGGTTTGAAAACGCGCATCGACCCGGAGCGTCCGCCCAGTACGCGCAGCTTGCGCCGTTACTTGGCCACGCTCGCCGAGGCGGGGTTCCCGTGGCGTTACGACCGGCCGACCGGAACGTATCGTTTCGATGCGGGTTACTCGCTACGCCGGCTCGAGCTCTCCGGTAACGAACTCTTCGGATTGCTCGCGCTCAAGGGCATCGCGAACTCGCTCGGCGGCAACATCGGCGCATCGATGGACGAAGTCGCTGAGAAATTAACGTCGGTCGCTGGGGCGGGGGCGAATCGCGCGGCCGCCAAACCCGCCGTGCGCGTGCACTTAGCGGATCCGCAACTCGACGGCGAACGCAGCGTTAATTTCGATACGTTGCAGCGAGCGCAGCGCGACAGGCAGAGCGTGCGGTTCGCTTACGTGGACAAAGCCGCGAAACGGTCCGAGCGCCACGTCGACGTTTACGGGTTCGTCGTGTCGGGCGGCCGCGTCTACGCGGTCGCGCACGACCGCGGTCGCGGAGCCAAACGCGTTTTCGCACTGGAAAATATCTCGGAGATCCGCATCGCCCCGCAGCGTTATTCGATTCCCGACGATTTCGATATCGAAGGATTCGCGGCGCGTTCCGTCAGCGGCATCATGGACTCGGGCGACGTCACGCGCGTCGTGGTTCGCTATTCCGCCGTCATCGCGGGCGCCGCGCGCGCCGACCGTGTCGTGCGCGAACGGACGCTGACGGAGCTGGCGGACGGCGGCGTCGAGATCGCCTACGTCGTATCCGATCCGAGCGAGTTCGTCCGCTGGGCGATGAAGTGGGGCGCCGAAGCCGAGATTCTCGAACCGCCGGACGTGCGGCGAGCGGCCGCGACGCTCGCGCGCGAGATCGTCGCCCGTTACGGAGCGTAGCGCGCGACGCGGGCCGGCGCGTTCAGAAGTGGGCGGCGATGAAGTCGATCCAGTGCTCGTACACGTCGAGCGTGCGGACGGGGTCCGCCGGAAAGTGCCCCTCGACGGGCCAGGCGAGGAACGTCACGTCCTTGCCGTTGTCTTTGAGAGCGTGATAGAACTCGTACGAGGTCGCGATCGGGTCTCGATTGTCGCCGACGTCGCTCATAATCAAGACCGGCGCGGCCGCATCCTTCGCATAGGTCACGGCCGAAGCGCGATCGTACTCCGCTTTCGCCGCGGGTCCGGCCCAGGGTCCGCTGTGGAAGAGCGCGGCGTCGGAGTCCGAGTCGTCGGCGACCGAGTAGTCGGTGGTCCAGTCGTTCACGGAAGCGCCGGACACGGCCGCTTTCCAATAGCGGTAGTGCGTTACCATCCAGGCGGTCATGATGCCGCCGTACGACCAGCCGGAGACCGCGATCCGCTCCGGATCGACGATGCCGCGTGCCCGCACCGCCGCGACGGCCGCATCGATATCTCGCCCCGGGCCGTCCTCCGGATCGTACCGCACGGCACGTTGGTAAGCCAGGCCGTGATCGTTGCTGCCGCGGTAATTCGGTTCGAGCACGAGCCAGCCGCGGGCGGCCATCAACTGACCGAGGCGATCGAACGTGCGGGTCGTCGCCGAGGTCGGCCCGCCGTGAACGATCAGCACGAGCGGATACGTCTTCGCAGGTGAGAAGCCGGGCGGCTCGAGCAGCACGGCATCGGCCGGCATGCCGCTGTCGCTGCGGAAGGCGACGGTCTCGCTATGCGCGAGTGCGAGCGCCGCGATCGCCGAGTTGTAATTCGTCAGCGCGATCGGGGCCGCGTCGTGCGCTCCGCGATAGTATACTTCCGCGGGCGAGGTGTCGGTCGTGCCCACGAAGACCAGGCCGCCGCGGTTGAGCGCCCCCGCGAGCGGTGAGACGGGTTCGACGGCGCCCAGATCGATGCGCGACGTCGCGCCGTCCGGCGCGGCGCGCCCGAGATCGACGCGCGTGCCGTCGTTGCAGCGGAAGTAGATGTCGTGCCCGCTCGGAGACCAAGCGAAGTCTTCGATCGCGCGATCGAATCCGGCCGTGACG
>CAXUFI010000047.1:0-12712 GCA_964250245.1 uncultured bacterium | reverse complement strand
GCCGTCATCCACTCGTCATTGAAGATCTTGGACATATAACCGCGGCCCGAATCCGGGAACACGACCACGAGCACGGCGCTGGCCGGCAGCGTCTTCGCGAGTTTGACGGCGGCGACGGCCGCCGTGCCCGACGAGCCGCCGACGAGCAACCCTTCTTCGCGTGTGATCCGGCGCGCCATCAGAAACGAATCGCGGTCCGCCACGCGCTCCATTTCGTCGATGACTTTCATATCGACCGTCTCGGGGAGATACGACATGCCGATCCCTTCGACCGCATACGATTTCGGCGTATCGCCGGAGTAGATCGACCCTTCGGGATCCGCTCCCAGCACGAAGACGTGCGGATTGCGCTCTTTAAGATAGCGGGCCGTTCCCGAGATCGTTCCGCCGGTGCCGATACCCGAGACGAAGTGCGTGATCGTGCCGGCCGTTTGCTCCCAAATCTCCGGCCCCGTCGTGCGATAGTGCGCCTCGGGATTGAACTGATTGTGCCATTGATTGGGCATGAAGGCGCCGGGGATCTCGGCGACGAGCCGGGCCGCAACGCCGTAGTACGACTCGGGCGAGTCCGCAGCGACGCTCGAGGGCGTGACGACGACTTCCGCGCCGTAGGCTCGCAAGAGATCGATTTTCTCTTTCGACATTTTGTCGGGCATGACGAGGATGCAGCGATAGCCGCGGATGGCGGCGGCCATCGCCAAACCCGTCCCGGTGTTCCCGCTCGTCGCTTCGACGATCGTGGAGCCCGCGTGCAACTGACCGCGCTCTTCGGCCTCGAGCAGCATCGCGACCGCGGGCCGGTCTTTGATGCTCCCGCCCGGATTAACGTACTCGACCTTAGCTAGGACGAGACACTTCGCATCGTCGACGACCCGTCGCAGACGAACCAGCGGAGTGCGGCCGACGGCATCGAGCGCGCTTTCGAAGTAGGTCAGGCCGCGTACGTGCTCCGTCAGGCTCACGCCCGGCACCAAATCAACATTTCCTTAGGTGGTTCGCTAGCGGGACCCGAATCTCTTGGAGACAAAGTCCCGCTCGTCTGCGGGCTTGACGGGTAAAGAGGGCGTATGGCGACAGATTTTCGAAGCGGCACGGCGTTTCCGCGGCGCGGACGCGACGAGTACGGCGGCTACTTGTGGTTGCTCCGCGCGTTCGATAAGGCGCGCGCCGCCGCCGACGGCACGTTGCACGATTACATCTATCCGTGTCCGATGGACCGCGGCGTGATGGAGCGCTGGGGGATCACACCCGCACAATTCGACGAAGCGGTCCGCACGAACCGGACGGACGAGCAGATCTTGAAGTGGCTCGCCGAGCGCGTCAGTCCGGCCCATCGCGACGCCGCCAATCGTTGGCTCGTCGAGGCGAAGGCGAGTAACATGGATCGGCAAGATGCCGAGGAAGGCGCCGTTCCGGCCTGACGGACCGCCATGACCCTCCTGCGCAGCAGCATCCTGCTCGGACTCTTGGCGTTCGGCGTCACCGCGTGCGGCGACGGCGTGCCGCCCGCGGGCAACTACGCGACGGTGCAGGGACGCGTCACGGACGCGAGCACGGGCGCGCCGCTCGCCGCGGCGTCGATCTCGATCAACGGCGTCCAATACGCGCGCTCGAACGCGCAGGGCGACTACACGATTACGACCGTCCCGACCGGACCGTGGTCCTGGGCCGCGCAGGCCGACGGGTACATCAGCGGCGGCAGCGATAGCCCGCCGCCGTTGACGCCGGGCGAGAAACGAACGTTCTCGATCTCGCTCAAACACGCATAGCCGGCGTCTGCGTCGAGTCGCGGTTCGCCGAGGTGCGCACGAATGAGGCGCGGGCGACGACGCGATCGTCGATGAGCTTGATGACGACGTCGGCGAGGCGTTGCGGATCGTGGCGGACGGTCTGCGTTTCGCTGATGACGTTCGCGCCGACGACCCGGATCCCGAGCGCTTCGATCGCCGCGCGGTCCGACGCGACGGGCACCTGCCCTTCCTCGGCATAGGCCTCGAGTAGCAGCCGCGGCGGCTGTTCGTTGACGACCACGTAATCGCAGATGCGCCGCCCGGCCTGTTCCAGCAGCGTGCGTACGTGCGACGAAGCGGTGAAGTCGTCCGTCTCGCCGGGCTGCGTCATCACGTTACAGATGTAGATCTTGACGGCGCGCGATTCCGTGACGGCTTGCGCGACGCCCGAGACGAGAAGATTCGGCAGAATCGACGTATAGAGACTCCCCGGCCCCAGTACGATCGCATCGGCGTCGCGAATCGCATCGAGAACTTCCCGTAGCGGTTGAACGTGCGGCGGCTCGAGCGACAGCTTCGCGATCGGTTTGTGCGATTGCGAGATGTTCGTTTCGCCGCGCACGATCGTTCCGTCTACGAAGCGCGCGCAGAGCCGGACGGTTTCGAGCGTGGCGGGCAAGACGCGGCCTTTGATATTGAGCACCCGGCTCGATTCCTTAACCGCGCGATCGAAGTTGCCGGTCACGCTCGTCATGGCGGCGAGGAAGAGGTTGCCGAACGAGTGTCCGCTCAGGCCCTCGCCGTCGAGAAAGCGGTATTGAAAGAGATCGGTCACGAGCGCTTCATCGTCGGAGAGCGCGACGAGACAATTGCGGATGTCCCCCGGCGGCAGAATGCCGAGTTCTTTCTGCAATCGGCCCGAGCTGCCGCCGTCGTCGGTTACGGTGACGACGGCGGTCAGGTTGCTCGTCGATCGCTTCAATCCGCGTAATAACGTCGACAGCCCGGTACCGCCGCCGATCGCGACGATCTTATATCCGCCGCGCAAGCGCCGGTCGAGCAACGCGTCGACGATGCTGCTCTTGGCGCTCGGATCGATCGCGATGACGATCGCGCGCATCCATTGCCGGATCCCCCAAACCAAGAGCGCGACGCCGCCGAGCATGAAGGCATAGGAGAGCCAATCGAGCGAGACGCCGAAGTCGGCGACGGTCGTATCGATCAACTCGTTGACGCGCAGTTGCGAACCTTCGGCCACGAACCAGCGCCAGATACCGTTGACGAGCAGGAGCGCGCCGAACAGCGCCACGAGCAGCCAGCGTTTGACGCCGAGGCCGGGATAGAACCAGCGGGCGAAGCGCATGAGGACGGTCGTCATGCCGCAGCGAGCTCCCGTAAGTCGCACTCGACCGTGACGCCGGGCTCGAGCGCGACATGTTCGGCCAAACGGCTGGCGATGAAGACGGAGCGGTGCCTGCCGCCCGTGCAGCCGATGGCGATGGTGAGCCGCGCTTTCCCTTCGCGGCGATAGCGCGGTATCAGAAAATCGATGAAGCCGAACAGATGGCTGCAGAACGCTGCGGTGTCGCTCAACGCTTCCATGTAGCGCACGACGGGTTCGTCGAGTCCGGTGAGCGCTTTGAGTTCGGGAACGTAATTCGGATTGGAGAAGAAGCGCACGTCGAAAACGAGATCGGCGTCGAGCGGCACGCCGAATTTGAAACCGAACGCGAGGATGCGCACGGCCAGCCGGTCGCTCGCGGCCTGCCCGTACGTCGCCGCGATGCGGTCCTTGAGCGCGGTAAGCGTGAGCTCCGCCGTATCCCAAACGTGCGTGGCGCGGTCGCGCAATGGAGCCAGAGCGCTGCGTTCGCGCGCGATCGCCGCAGGTAAACTCCCGGCGTCTTCGCATGGGTGCCGGCGCCGCGTCTCACTGTAACGGCGCACGAGCGCGGCGTCGCTCGCTTCGAGGAAGAGCACCTCGGGCGCGACGCCGAAATGACCGAGCGCGTCGAGCGCCGCCGACGCTTCGCCGAAAGCGCCGTGCACGCGCACGTCGAGGGAAAGTGCGATCCGCTCGATTCCCGCACGCTCCGCGAGGGTAATAAGTTCTTGGGCCAGCGCCGGCGGCAGATTATCGAGGCAGTAAAAGCCGAGATCCTCGAACGACTTCATCGCCTGGCTCTTACCGGCGCCGGAGAGCCCGGTAACGACGACGAATCGCAGGAATGTCACCAGGGACCGCCGGAGCGCGCTTGCATGAGTTTCTTTTCGCCCGAAAAAGCCAACGCCCTCATTCCGGTGCTCGCGCCGCTTATCGAGGAGCTCTGGATTAAACGTCGGGAGCTCGCGATCAAGCTGCTCGAGCAGGACCCGGCGCTACGCAAAGCGCGGGGCCGGGCCGGAGCATCGACCGCCGAGCGCCGCGGCGAGACGCGACGCACGACCGAACTCAAGGCCGACATCGTCCGGATGATCAACCGCATCGAAGCGTACGGCTGCGTCCTCAAAGAGATCGATCTGGGTCTGCTCGATTTCCCCGCGTTGCGCGCCGGGCGGCCCGTATTTCTCTGCTGGAAAGCCGGCGAAACGAGCGTGTCGTACTGGCACGGCACGGACGAAGGGTTCGCCAATCGCCAGCCGCTCTAGCGTGACAGCCGCAAGTCGAATCCGAAACCGGACGCTGCGAGCGGCATTGCAGCTCGCGTCGGCAAGGTGACGGGCCGCGCATCGGCTCGTCAGCGCGCGTTTAGCCGGCCGCAGCCGCCGTTTCGGCCTTGATGAAATCTTCCGCGAGCCCTTGCAGACGCACGTCGCCGAATTCGACCGTATAGGCGCCGTTCTCGACACTGCGCACGTCGCCAAGTTCGGGCACGGTCGCGAGCTGCGGAATCTTGGCTCGGATTTCGTCCGGCAGACGGACCTTATCGCCGATGTTGAGGCCGCCGTGCGCGAACAGCTGCTCTAACTCCTCGAGCAGCATCGGCAATGGAATGCCGTAGCCTTCGCTCACTTGTTCGATCGTCTCCGTCTCGCTGATCGCGCAATGCGAGCAGCCCCCGAGATGAAACTTCGCGAAGACGCGACGCGCCCCGGCATGCGTTTTGAACGCATTCTCGACCGTCAGATCCTTGCTGAAATGAGCGCTCAACCGTCTCTCCTGAAAGCGAACGCGGCGTCCGCCGCCGCGCGATGGCATTATTGCCCAGAACCGCCGCCCAAGCCTCGTAGTTGCGCGTATCCGGGCGACCGGGACGCCCGCGCGCAGCGCGGCTTCTCCGGACGCCGGGACCTTCGCACGCAGCGCGGCGGTCCCGAACGCCGGGACGTCCGCACGCAGCGCGGCTTCTCCGGACGCCGGGACGTCGCCCGCCGCGCGGGTGTCCCGGACGCCGGGACGTCCGCCCGCAGCGCGGCTGTCCCGACGGACGAGCAAAATAAGACTGGAGGCGCCGCTCGTCGGAGCAGCCGTCAAAGACTCGCTCGAAGCGACAGTCGCGCATCTTGGGCGCGACATTCAACGCGTCGATCGCGAGATCGAGCAGATTTTCGATCAGCACCCGCCGTTACGCAAACAGCGTGACCTGCTCACTTCGATTCCAGGTATCGCTAATACAACGGCGGCGCGTATCCTGTGGGCGAGATGCCCAACATCGCGCAATTTCGGAACGTGAAGGTCGTTGCTGCCTTCGCTGGCCTTTCACCTCGTCACCACGAGTCGGGCTCGGTCCGTTGGCCGACTCGAATCGCCAAGACCGGCAATGGCGGCGTGCGCTAAGCGCTCTATTCTCACGCGATTTCTGCGAAAGGTTCCAACCCGATCCTTTCGAGCGTTCGCCGAAAGGCTCCGGACTTGCGGAAAATCGAACAAGTCGATCATGGTCGCAGTCATGCGCAAGCTCCTCACAACCGCCTACGGCGTCCTCAAATCAAGTCGCGGATCCGATCCAGCCTACGTTATCCCTTGACTTGCGACACCGTATCTACCGCGATAGTACCGGCCCGGCGTTAACATCGGAGATACTTTCTGTACCGCTTAGCACGTGCTTGCACTCGAAATGTTTCGAACATCCGGCCGATCAATATTACCGTCCAACGGATTCTTAAACGTTTGCGAGCCGCACGCATTCTGACCGAAGAGTTCGTACCGTATGGAATGCACCATTTCGATCGCCACGAATGGGTGCTCAAAGAGACAGAGCGAGGGTATCGAATTTGGTGCTCGCTCGACGAACGCGCAATATGCAGGCCGATCCTCGTCAACAGCTATGAGAGAGCTGAAACCCGCTTCGTCGAGAAGTCACTCCAGCCTGGCAACATCGTTATTGATGCGGGGGCCAACGTCGGCTATTTCTCGCTGCTATTTGCATCGCTCGTCGGGGAAGGCGGCAGAATCGAAGCTTTTGAGCCCATACCTTATCTCGCGGATGCATTGCAGGCAAGCATCGTCGAGAATAGGTTTCAGTCGCGTATAGTTTTACACAGATTCGCTCTCGATGAAGCTGCCGGCGATGCGCTCATTCGCCATGCACCACGTACGGCGAACTTCGGGGGCGCCCACTTGGCGTTAAAGACTCCAGTGCCGGCGGCTCACATTGATGAAGCGATTCAGACCGTTCGCTTGGACGAGAGGGTCGCGAGGCTGGAATGTCACTTCCTCAAGCTCGATGTGGAAGGGGCTGAGCCACGCGTCGTTCGCGGCGCGACTCGCATCCTCGCGAACTCTCATCCAGTGATCATGTCCGAACTACATAACGAGCAGCTTCGAGTAGTCAGTGGAATTAACGCTACCTTGTTTATCTCGCAAATGAAAGCGCTTCAATATCAATGTCGGTTGATCGATCAGTCTGGGGATCGGGGCGCGGTTATCGATCAATATGACCGTAGCGATCCGATCAACGTTGTTTTTGACTATAGACCAGCGTAACAGCTTTTAACGCTCGCGGATGCGAACTGAGCCTGTTCGCGTTCGTCGAGTTCGAGGTACCGTTGCAGCGCCGCAAAAGAACCTCGGCCGGCACGCCGTTTCGGCGCGAGTTTCGCGATCATCCCCTAGCGCGAGGGCTACGCGGCGTCGACGAGCGGCCCGCGAGACGGCACGCGGCCAGAGCTAGGTCTTCGCGAATCGAAGCTAGCTCGTCGAGCATCTTTTCGACCGCTGCATCGACGTTTTCGATCGCCGCGTGGGCTTCGCGTGCGGCGCCCGCCAGAGCGTAGGCATGGCGTTCCGCATTCGTCGCCGTCTCCGGCATTTCGAAGAAATGCATGAGCAGGCCGAACGCGCGCCGCAACTCGCCGCGCGATCGGCGCGCTTCCTCGGGGAGTGCGCCGAGCATGCCGGCGAGCCGCGACACTTCCGCAAGTGGAAAGTCCGAAACGGGCGGAGCGGTGAGCGGAAATCGTTCCGGATCATCGAGCAGTTGCGCGACGTAAGCGCTCACTTCGACGCCGCGCTCGCGCGCGGCGAAGCGGAGCCGCAACGCGTCTTCGGGATGCAGGCGCAGCTTGAGCTGCTCCGTCGAACGCCCGGCTTCGCGCGATCGGCTTCCAGCCGGCGGCACCGTAGGTGCATGGGTGCTGCGGGTACCCGCAGTTCCCTTATGCATTCGTTCCTCTTGGACGAAGGCAGCCTGTAAGCCGGATTCTGTACCGCTTGCGCGGCGGCAGCCATCTATCTGGGACGCTCCTCGCGGAGCGCCTCGTTGCGATGTAACTCGTTCGGACGGGCCGTCCGGGAGTGACGAGCGGCCCTTGCGGACGCGCGCGTGACTCCATTCGAGCGATCTTGCTTCGCGTGGGGTTTACCCGGGCGCGCGTCTCCGCGACGCCCCGTGAGCCTTTACCTCACGATTTCACCCGTGACGGGGATGCGACTCGCGCCGCAACCCGCCGGTATGTTTCTGTGGCACTTTCCTTCGAGTCGCCCCGACAGGACGTTATCCTGCACGCCGCCCGGTGAAGCCCGGACTTTCCTCACGTTCGAAAACGCGCGACTGCCCGGCTGCCTTCGCCGGAACGGAGCGTATCACGCTCCGTTCCGTTCCGTCTACGCTTTGGGTGGTCGGCCCCCGTAATGCGCTGCCGCTAATCCGAACTGCGGAACGATGCGCCGCGTCTGGCCGGCGGCCTCGATCGCGGTCGCGTGCGCGCCGACCGGCACGACGTCGAACACCTCGCGGTAGGCCTGCAGCGCGCGTACGAGCACGTCGAGTTTGCGTTCTTGCGGCATCTGCATCGCGGGGAAGAACGCGAGCGTTTTCACGTCGGTGCCGTCGAGAAAATCGAGCGGGTGCAGCAGCAGCGACGGCGCGATGCCGAGCGTTCGCGCCGCGAGCAGGGCACTGCGAAAGTACGGAATCGCGAGCCACGGCGCCTTCATCGCCAGATACAGCACGTAACTGAAGTGGATCGGAATTTTCAGCAGCGGAAACGTCGTGACGGGTATTTCCAGTAACGACCGGTTCGGGCCGAGGTCCCAGCGGTATTGCCGCAGCGGCCGCCGGCCCTCGGTCATGCTGCCGAAAAGAGCTTTACGTTGTTCGCGCTCTTGCGGCGTCAGCTTCGCGGTCATGAAGTAGTACCAGCGTGCCAGCGGCCCGATGTACGTCGGAAACGTCGTGCAGTCGTACGCGTAGTCGCGCCGCGAGAGCGCCTCCAGAGTCGGCCGCGAGAGCGAGAAGCCGGGACCGCGGAAACCGACCGGCCGCACCCCGGTCACGGCGGTAATCGCGTCGGTCGCCGACCCGATCTCCGCTTCGATCTCTTCCGTCGTATAATTTTGCAGCCACGGTTCGTGATGGAACGAATGGTTGCCGATCTCGTGGCCGGCGCTCGCGATCGAACGCAGCGCCGGCCAATTCTTTTCCAGCGCCGCGTCCTGGCCGACGATGAAGACGGTGATGCGCTGCTCCAAGCCGTCGAGGATGCGCAAGAAGCGCGGCACGACCGTATCGAGATACGTCGGAAACGTATCCCACGCGCGATCGCCGTGCGTCTTCATATACGCCCACTCGTTATCGAGATCGAGCGAGAGACTCGCGAGCGGCTTCACGCGACGGTCGCGCTGCGAGCGAGGCCGAGCGCGGCGAGGCCGCGGTCGACGAGCCCGAGCGTCTCGTTGACGTTAAGCGTACCGTTGACGATGTGGGTCGAATTAAGCACGAAGACTCCCGGTACCGACGTCGTTATCGCCGGCAGCTTTTTCGAATACCCGAGCGTCGCGATCGGGAAGACGTGACGCACGCGCGACACGCGGAACGCGCGGATACGCGCCCGGGTGAACGCGGGGTACATGCGCTCGAGCGCGGCGATGAAGGACGCCTCGACCTCCGCATCGCTCGCGTCGAATAAGGGATCGTCGGGACGGACGTACTTCGGCAAGTACACGAGCGAGGCGCCGCCCCACGTCGCGCGATCCACGACGTTGCCCATATCGATCACGGCCGAGAACGGGACCCAGTCGTCGGTGAGATTGGTGACGTAGTACGGCCCGAGCGGTTCGTCGAGCAAGACCGATGCGCAAACGATGCCGCCGTAGATCTTCGAAAGCAAGCGATCGCGCTCGTCGTCGTCGAGTCCCGGCACGAGCATGGCCGCGATCGGCGCCGGAACGGTCAGGATCGCCCGAGCGAAGCGTTCGCGGCTGCCGTCCGCCGACTCGACGATCGTCGCCTCGCTCGCGGCCGCCGGGTCCGCGGCCTGCGTGACGCTCGTGACGGTCGCGTTGGGGACGAGCGTCGCGCCGAGGGATCGTAAGCGCGTCTCGAGCGCTTCGATGACGCGGGCATAGCCGCCGGTCACGTAACCGAAACGCTCGGCGCCGAGCCCCGCGCGCCGCGCGGCATAGAGCCGCACGATGATCGCCCAGATGAAGGCGGCCGAGGTCTCGCTGTAGCGGTCGCCGAGTTTCGCGAGCAACAGCGGCCGCCAGATCCGCTCGAACGTCTTGCGTCCCGAACGCTGCGTCAGCCAGCGTTCGACGGAGATCTCTTCGAGGGGCGCCGGATCGGTGATGCGAGAACCGCCGAAGATCGTCGTGCCGAGCCGCAGTTTATCGATGAGACCGAGCGGCGGAAAGCGCAAAAAGTCGAGCGCGTTATTCATCGGATAGAAGCGGCCGCCCGTATAAAATCCCGTGCCGACCGAAGTCCACTTAATGTCCTGCTCGAGCCCGAGGTCGGCGAGTAACGCGCGCAGCGTCGTATCGGAGTACAGCGTGACGTGATAGTGACGGTCCCAAGTGACGTCGCCGATCGTCCAGGCGTCGGCGAGTCCGCCGAAGGTCGCGGCGCGTTCGTACAGCGTCACGGCCGTGCCGCGTTCGGCCAGCCGCAGCGCGAGCGCGAGCCCGAGCATGCCGCCGCCGACGACGGCGACCTTCGTCGCGCTCTCGACTTTGCCGGGTAGCGAAACGGCCGCGGTCACGAGCGCCCGCGGGCAGAGGTGAAGCAGGCACGGCTGCGAATCGTAGGTCCGCCGGGCCGGGGGGCATAGCTCAGTTGGTAGAGCACTTGCATGGCATGCAAGGGGTCAGGAGTTCGAGTCTCCTTGCCTCCACCAGCGTGCGACGCATTCGTAGCCGCCATCATACGATGCCGGCGCGAATCGCGTGAACGGCCGCTTGCGTGCGTGCGGAGATGTTGAGCTTCGAAAAGATGCGCGACACGTGGTTCTTCACCGTCTTCTCGGAGAGGTGGAGCCGCGCGCTTATCTGTTTGTTGGCGAGCCCCTCGGCGATGAGTTTGAGGACTTCGGCTTCCCGCGCCGAGAGGTCCATGATGTCGGGTTTGCCGTTGCTCTGGCTGCGGCGGCGCAAGAGGCCGCCGGCGACGCGGGGATCGACGTAGGATTGCCCGCCGGCGACCGTTTTGATCGCGCGCAGGAGTTCCGGCGGCGAGATATCCTTAACGATGTACGCTTCGGCGCCTGCGGATAAGCAGCGCTGCATCATCTCGGGCGAGAGGTGCATCGAGAGCACGCAGATGCGCGCGTTCGGCACGGCCGCGGCACAGATGCCGATCGAGAGCGCGACGTCCGACGATTGGCCGTCGAGATCGATGACGATGAGGTCCGGCCGTGCGGCGCCGAGCACGGCCGCGTCGGCCGCCCGGTAATCGGAAAGCACGTCGAAATCGCCGTCTTCCGCGAAAATGCCGCACAGCGCTTTTGCGAACAGAACCTGCGATTCGATGATGACGATCCGGGAAGGGCTGGGCAAACTGTCAACCTACTCCAAAGACCGGGGAACCCAGAAAACAGCCGAAGTTTCACGCGTCTTAAACGCGTACGACGTCGCGTTGCGGTCCCGATGCCGCCCGCGTGTTAAAGATCGGTAGGGGACTTTCGTCGGTCCGGGCCGTTCCCTGCCGTGTCCCGGACTCACCGCGCCGCCGGCCGCCGCAGGGACGCCGGCGTCCGCGCGAGCCCGACGAGCAGGCCCAACGCATAGCCGCAATGCACGAGCGGGAAGAAAAGTAACGTGCCGGCGGTGACGGCGCTCTTCTCGCCCGGCCGTCGCGAGCGGATCGTGGCGAGCGCGTAGAGCGCGTAGAGCGGCATGAGGAGAGCGCGGAAGCGCGAGCACAAGAGCGCGATCGCCAGGAGCAGCGCGAGCGGCACCGCGACGTGCCGCGGCCGGACCGCGGCCGGATAGTGCTTGAACGTCTGCATGCGCCAAAAGCCGTAGCGCGACCATTGCTTGATCGTCGCGCCGGGTCCGCGGGTCGCCATGCGGCCGGCGCGAACCGGGATGCGGACGATCCGGCCGCCGAGCGAGCGGATGCGTTCGGTCAGTTCGCAGTCCTCGTTGGCCGCCCAGCGTTCGTCGAACCCGCCCAGTCGCGGCAACACCCCCGGCCGCCAGGCGCCGAGATAGACGGTCGACACTTCGACGGGTCCGCTCAAATTGGTTTTGCGGAAGTCGGCGGGACCGAGTCCCAGGGGATTGGAGTAGAGGGCGATGCCGAGCGCCCGGCCGTAATCCTCGTCGCCGAGATGCGGGGTCGGCGCGCCGCCGACGCACCAAACGTCGGCCGGCAGGGTGGCGAAGGCTTCGTCGATCGTCGACAAGTAGTCGGGCGCGTAGAGCGTGTGCGCATCGAGCCGGACGACGATGTCGTCCGTTCGCACCTCCCGCAATCCGCGGTTGAGCGCATGCGGTATCGAACGGACGTCGTCACGAACCAGACGCCCCGCGACCGCGCTCGTGGCGAGCCAGCTCTCGAAAAATACGTCCCCTCCGTCAGTAGAACCGTTATCAACGCCGATAAGAAATAAGCGGGCGGGATCGATGGACTGCTTTGCGAGCGATGCGAGGACGGCCGCGAGATGCGGGCCTTCGTTAAGAAACGGCATGATGCAGGAGATGCGGGGAAGCGATTGTTGCACGAAGTTCGCAATCGGGACGAAGTGGTGATAAAAGATTCGCCGCGCGCGCGAGCGGCAGCGGCCCCTCTACGTGTCGTCCATGTGGTGCAGACGCTTAAGGCCGGCGGCGCGGAGACGCTCGTGCGCGGTCTGTGCGCCGGGCTCGTGCGCGCGGGCGTCGATGTGACCGTCGTCTCTATCTATCCCGACGCCCTCGACTCGGCCGAGCGCGCCGCGGCGGGCTTTCCCATCGTTAACGTCGGCCGCCGCGGCCGCACCGACGTCGGCTTCTTTCCGCGCTTGGTGACGAGCGTTCGGGGACTCGCGCCCGATATCGTCCACGCGCATCTGCACGCCGGTAAGTACGCGGGGCGTCTCGCGGCGCTCGCCGCCGGAAGCCCCGCGCTCGTCTTTACCGAGCACGGCGATGAGTCGGGCGGCGCGCTGCGCGCCGCGGTCAACGGCGTGCTGCACCCGCGCACGACGCGCTTTATCACGTTTAACGAAGCGCAGCGCCGCCGGTTCGCCGCGAGCGAACGGGTGCCGCTCGACCGGATCGCGGTCATTCCCAACGGCGTCGCCGCGCCGCCGGCCTTAAGCGTCTGCACCACATGGAC
>CAXUFI010000046.1:0-12769 GCA_964250245.1 uncultured bacterium | reverse complement strand
GGCGCGATGAGCGCGCCGGTCGCGCCCGCGAGCGCGAAGAGACCGATGCCCGTTTGCGACAGCCGGTAGGCGGGCGACGATAACGTGAACGTCACGCTCGGCCAAAAGATACTGAACGCCGCGAACATCGCGAACTGGTAGGCGGCGCGCCGCCGCAACAGCGGTTCGGCAACGAAGATGCGCCCGAGCGAAGCGAGCAACGCGCCGTAGCCTTGCGCGAACGTGCCGTCGCGGCGCGGCAGCGCGCGCGCGAGCACGAGCGTCAGAATCGATATCAGCAGCGCCGAGATAAGGTAGACCGCTCGCCACCCGAACGCGCCCGCGACGACGCCCGCGAAGGCGCGCGCCACGAGGATGCCGAGTAAAATGCCGCTCACCACGCGGCCGACGACCTCGCCGCGTTTCTCCGGCGCCGCGAGGTGCGAGGCGAGCGGCACGAGCACTTGTGCGACGACGGCCGTAAAGCCGATCGCTGCGGAGCCGGCCAAAAAGGCCGCGTACGAGCGGCTCGTCGCAGCGACGAACAGCGCGACGATCGTCGCGCCGAAGATCGAGACGATCAAGCGCCGGTTCTCGACGAGGTCGCCGAGCGGCACGAGCAGGACGAGCCCCGCCACGTAGCCGAGCTGCGTGACCGTTACGATGAGCGACGTCGCCGTTTCATCGACCGCGAACGCTTTGCCGAGCGTATCGAGGAGCGGCTGACTGAAATACAGGCTTCCGACGGCGAGCCCGCAGGCTAGCGCGAAGAGCGCGATTAGTCCGGAGCCGAGCTCCGCCGGCGGTGCATCTCGCCGTCGCACACGCTACGCCGCGCCGCCGCCGAGATAGGCGGCCTGTACGGCGGCGCTGCGCATCAAGCTCGCGGCCGTGTCCTCGTGCACGACGCGGCCGACTTCGAGCACGTAGCCGCGCGCGGCGATCGCGAGGGCCTGGCGCGCGTTCTGCTCGATGAGCAGCACGGTCGTCCCGCGGTCGTTGATCTCGCGAACCACGCCGAAGATCGTTTGCACGAGAATCGGCGATAGGCCCTGCGACGGCTCGTCGAGCAGGAGCAGCCGCGGCCGCGACATCAGCGCGCGGCCCATCGCGAGCATCTGCTGCTCGCCGCCCGAGAGCGTGCCGCTCTTCTGCGCGAGCCGCTCGCGCAGACGCGGAAAGATATGCAGCACGCGCTCGAGATCTTCGTCGAACTCGCGTTTCGAACGCCGCGTATACGCGCCGAGCTCCAGGTTCTCGTGAACCGTCATCCGCGCGAACACCCGCCGCCCCTCGGGAGAATGGCCGATGCCGCGGCGCACGATCTCGTCCGGCGTCGCGCGCGAGATGTCGCGGCCGTCGAAGCGGATGCTGCCGCTCGTCGCGCGCAGCAGACCGCTGATCGCTCGCAGCGTCGTCGTCTTACCCGCACCGTTCGCGCCGATCAGCGTGACGATCTCGCCCTCCTCGACGCGCAGCGTCACCGCTTGCAGCGCGCGGATGCGGCCGTAGTGCGCGTCGACGGCCTCGACCTCCAGCAGCGGCATCAGCCGCCGCCCTCGGGGCGGCCGAGATAGGCTTCGATCACGCGCTCGTCGCGCCGGATCGCTTCGGGTTTCCCTTCGGCGATTTTCTCGCCATGATCGAGCACGGTGACGCGCTCGCTAACCGACATCACGAGATTCATATCGTGCTCGATGAGAAACACCGTGATCCCGAGATCGCGGATGCGCCGGACGAGCGACAGCAGACCCTCCTTCTCGCGCGGATTCATGCCGGCGCCGGGTTCGTCGAGCAGCAGCAGCTTCGGTTCGCTCGCCAGCGCCCGCGCGATTTCGAGCCGGCGCTGATCGCCGTACGAGAGGTTGCGCGCGTAGTCGGCAGAGCCGCGTTCGATGCCGACGAAGCGCAGCAGCTCGCGCGAACGCTCGCGCACGCGGCGCTCCTCGGCGCGCTGACGCGCCGTGTGCAGCACCGAATCGAACATCGACGCGTGCATGCGCGCGTGGCGGCCGGTCATCACGTTGTCGAGCGCCGACATGAACGCGAAGAGCCGGATGTTTTGGAACGTGCGCGCGATGCCGTCCGCGGCGATGCGATCGGTCCGCCGGCCTCCCAGCGGCTTCCCTTCGAGTTCGATCGTGCCCGACGTGGGCGGATAGATGCCGGTGATGAGGTTGAAGACGGTCGACTTCCCGGCGCCGTTGGGGCCGATGAGCGCGACGATGCTGCCCGCGTCGATTTCGAACGAGAGGTCGTTGACGGCGACGAGCCCGCCGAACGTCCGCCGCACGCGCTCCAGCCGAAAGAACGCGCTCATCCGGCGCGGCTCCCCTCGTATTCGGCCTGTTCCTGCACCGCGAGCGCGGGGTCGTCCAGCGGCTCGTGCAATTCGGCCCGGCGCTGACGGCTCGGGATGAGCCCTTCGGGCCGAAACAACATCATCGCGACGAGAATGATGCCGTAGAGCATGAAGCGGTAATTCGTGAAGTCGAGATTCGCGAAGCCGAGATTGTGCGCGATGTTCGTCGATTGCGGCAGTAAGAAACTGTTGACGAACGAGAGGACGAAGCTGCCGACGATGACGCCCGCGATATTTCCCATCCCGCCGAGCACGAGCATCGAGAGCACGAGCACGCTGACGTTGAATTGAAATTGATCGGGCGAGACCAGATCGAGCTTCGCGGCGTACGCGACCCCCGCGACCCCGCTGAACGAGGCGCCGAGAGCGAAGGCCGAGAGTTTCGCCGCGGTCGTATTGATGCCCATGTGGCGCGCGGCGAGTTCGTCTTCCCGGATTGCCATCCACGCCCGGCCGAGCCGGCTGTATTGCAAGTTGCGCGCGACGAGGATCCCGAGCGCGATGAGCCCGAGCAAGACGTAGTAGTACGGGGTCGCGCTAAAACCGAAGCGATGGCCGAAGAGCGACGGCTGATCGAGCGAACTGATGCCGTTGGGGCCGTTCGTGTATTGCGCGAGATTCAGGAACGTTTGCGGCACGATCTCGCCGAAGCCGAGCGTGACGATCGCGAGGTAATCGCCGCGCAGACGCAGCGTCGGCGCGCCGAGCACGATGCCGAAGAGCGCCGCGATCGCCGCCGCCACGAAGAGCATCGCCCAAAACGGGACGTGCAGACCGAATTGCTGGCTCGCGAGCATCGCATAACTGTAGGACCCGATCGCGAAAAAGGCCGCGTAGCCGAGATCGAGCAGCCCGGCGAAGCCGACGACGATATTGAGCCCGAGCGCGAGCAGAATGAACGCGCCGGCGTTCGCGAGGAAGTCGACGTGGGCGTTATTGCGATCGAGATAGGGAAACGCGAGTAAGATCAGTGCCGCGAGCCCCAGGAGCGCGCGCCGGCGCACGCTTAGACTTTATCGGGGAGCGACTCCCCGAGCAGCCCCGACGGGCGGAAGATGAGGACCAGCACCAGGACCGAGAAAACGACGACATTCGACCACTGCGCTCCCTGCGGCACGTATTGCGTGGCGATCGCCTCGATGAGGCCGATCAGGAAGCCGCCGAGCATCGCGCCCGCGATGTTGCCGATCCCGCCGAGCACGGCCGCCGTGAACGCCTTGAGCCCCGCTTCGAAACCGTTGAAGAACCAAGTCGTTCCGTAGTACACGCCGCTGATGAAGCCGGCCGCGCCGGCGAGCGCGCTGCCGATCAGGAACGTCATCGCGATCGTCGTGTTGACGTTGATGCCCATCAGTTGCGCCGCGTCGCGATCTTGCGCGGTCGCGCGCATCGCCTTCCCCATCTTCGTGTTGGAGATGAACGCTTGCAGGGCGAGCATCATGACGATCGCGAGTCCGATCACGATGCCCTGCTTCGCGGACACCTCGACGCCGCCGAGCGCGAGCGACGGATTGGGCACGATCTGCGGAAACGGCACGGGCGACGGCCCGCGCCACAATTGCATGACGTTCTCGAGAATAAACGACATGCCGATCGCGGTGATGAGCGGCGCGAGCCGCGGCGCCCCGCGCAGCCGGCGGTACGCGAGCCGCTCGATCAGCACGCCCGTGAGACCGCACAGGAGCATCGACCCCACGATCGTTACGAGGACGATGCCGAGCAGCGCCGCCCCGTGCACTTCGCCCGAGACGCCGAGCGCCGTCAGGATCGCGAGCGAGAAGAACGTTCCGAGCGTGTACACGTCGCCGTGCGCGAAGTTGATCAGCTCGATGATGCCGTACACCATCGTGTAGCCGAGCGCGATGAGCGCGTAGATCCCGCCGAGCGATAGCCCGTTGACGACCTGCTGAAAGAAAACGTCCACGTCAGTGCACGAAGCCGCTACGCGACGGATGAGACGCGGGCGAAGTCACTTAGGATTTCAGACTGATCTGTTCGACGAATACGGCTTTACCGCCCTGAACCTTGTACACGCTGAGGATGCCGTTCGTCGTATCGCCGAGCGCATCGAAACCGATCGTGCCGATCGGCGAAGCGAAGCCGCGCGTCGCGGCGACGTCCGCCAGCACCGCGGCGCGCGTCGGCAAGGCACTGCCGCTCGGGCCGAGGGCTTTGCGAATGGCGGCGATCTCGATCTTCGCCGCGGCATACGCGTTCGCGCTGTACGGTCCGACCGGCGATTTCCAACGCTTCTCGTACGCGGCGATGAACGTCTTGGCCGTCGGTAGTTTCGACGTTTCCGGCGCCGCTACCGTAAAATACGTACCGTTGGCCGAGTCGCCCGCCGTGTGGAGGAACTCGGCGTCGGAGATGCCGTCGCCGCCGAAGTAGGCGACTTTGGCGAGGCCCGCGTCGGCCATCTGTTTGCGCAGCAGCCCGCCGCCCGTCGCGGTCGTACCGCCGTAAAAGACCATATTGGGGTGCAGCGCGCCCGCTTTCGTGAGCAACGCTTTGTAATCGGTCTGGCCTTTCGTCAGATGCTCGTGCCCGATGACCGTGCCGCCGTCGTGCTTGAAGCTCGCTTCGAACACGTCGGCCAACCCCTTACCGTACGTCTCGTTATCGTCGATCACGAAGGCTTTCGTTAAACCGAGTTTACGAGCCACGCCGGCGCCGACGGCGCCTTGTTTATCGTCGGTCGTGCACACGCGAAAGAAGGCGACGGCATCGGGATGCGAGGTCCGGTAGCGCTTCGCCGCATCGCCCTTGGTCAGCGTCGGATTCGTCGTCGCCGGGCTGATCTGCGTGAGCCCGGCGTCGTTGGTAATCGGAATTTCGGCGGCCGCGACGCTTGAGTTAAACGGTCCGACCATCGCGAGCACGCTCGAGTCGGCGACGAATTGCCGGACGTTCTGTGCGCCCTGGCCCGGGTCGTGCGCGCCCTGCACGGCGTCGTCGAGATCGTAGGCCGCGAGGGTGAAGCCGCCCGGCAGCGGCTGCGCCGCCGCTTCTTCGACCGCCCCCACGGCCCGGTTGCGCGGCGGTAGGCCGGTCGAGGCATCCGCGCCGCTCACGGGCAGATCGATCCCGATCTTAATCGCCTGGCCGCCGCCGCTCGACGACGACTGCGTGCTCGAGGTCGTCGAGGTCGACGGAGAGCAGCCGATCGAAAGCGCGGCGAGCGAGGCGAAAGCGACGTTCCGAACGAGCCTAGACATCCATCGGCACCTCTCGAGAGCACGGTCGAGACGGGCCGTCTCGAGGCGTCGAGCGATTTAGGCCGAGGGTAAAGCCTTCCCTGTCGGACGAATTCGCCATCTGGATGAAGCTCTGGACCGTCTCGGCAATCGTCGTCGCAATCGTACTCTACGTGCTCGCGTGCAATAACGAGTTCTACGCGCTCACCTCACCGCCGGCGCTGAGCTGGCACGTGCTGCTCCGCAAATCGTACAGCGTCGTCGCGTTCGCATTCGTCGGCTATCTCGCGCGGCGCGCGCTTGCCGAGCAGGGCCGCTCGAAGTTCGTCCCCGCTTGCATCGCGGGCGTCGCCGGCTATAGCGCGCTCATCGAAGTCGGTCAATACCTGCTGGGCTCGACCGAAGGACTCGGCTGGAACGCGTTCGATACGCTGTGCGGCGCGCTCGGAGGAGCGCTCGCGGTTAGCGACCGGCTCGTGCGGCGGCGCCGCTTCCGATCGTAATGCCGGCGCCTCCGGTGCTACGATCGAACGAGCGTCACGTTCGTCATTCGGACGGCTGAGCCGGGGCGAGGCCGACGCGCGCCACCTGCATCAACACGAGCACTAATTCGGCTTGCCGGCGCGTCCGCGTTTTCTCGAAAATTCGTTTGAGAACGAGCGGCTTGCCGACGCACGCACGGGCAAGAACGGCCGGCACGCGTTGGTCGGGATGCTTCGTCAATCCGTCTTCGGACGGCTCGCCGGGCATGAAGACCTCAATGACGCTGTACGGTTGCGGCACGATCCGGCGATGCGCTGGATCATCGGCGGTAAGGCCGCGAAAGGCAAAGGTGCATCACCGAGCCAGATGGGCCGTTTCGAGACGCGCTGGCTGGCGCAATCGGAAAACCTCGTAGCACTTACCGATCTTTCGGGTCTTGGACTGAACGTGTTGCCAAACATCGGCCCGGCGATCGCATCGTGCTCGATTTGGATTCGAGCGTCAGCCCGACGCATGGCGAGCAAGAAAAGAGCGTTTGGAACGGACACTTCGGCTGCACCTGTTACCATCCGCTCTATCTCTTCAACCAGCATGGCGACTTGGAGCGCAACGTACTTCGCCCTGGAAACGTCCACAGCGCCGATGGCTGGGAAGGCGTCCTCAAGCCCGTCGTCGCGCGCTACCAGCGTACTGGCAAGACCGTCGCCTTTCGCGGCGCTGCAGCCTTCGCGCAACCCAGCATGTACGAGTACCTCGAGTCGTCGGGAATCGAGTACGCAATCCGGCTGCCGGCTAATCAGGTTCTCCAAGCGCGGATTGCCGATCTGCTCCCACGACCGGTCGGTCGCCCACCGCACTACGTCTTGCGGTTCTACCGGAGTTTCCGTCACGGAACGAAGAGTTGGTCCCGTCCGGGACGCGTCATTGCCGGGTTGGCTTTATCATCACGAACTTGACGATCGTGAGCAAGAAAGTGGTCGCCTTTTACAACAAACGTGGTACCGTGGAACAGTGGATCAAGGAAGGCAAGGGTGAGATCGAATGGACGCGGCTTTCGTGTCGCACGTTCAACGCAAACGCCGTTCGTCTGCAGCTTCATGCGCTCGCGTACAACCTCGGAACTTTCTGCGCACGCTTGCGACGCCGGAGGCGATTGCGAGTTGGTCGCTCACGTCGTTGCGTGAGAAGCTAATCAATATCGGCTCCAGGGTCGTCAGCCACGGGCGCTACGTCACGTTTCAGATGGCCGAAGTCGCAATCCCGCGTGCCCTGTTCGCCGATATCCTCAACCGGATATCTGCCCTGCGTTCACCGCCGCTAACCGCACCATGAACGTCCTGGTCGAGCGACCATCGCCGGCGTTAAAGGCGATAAAGACGGGAGATTTGCGCCCTGATGACTCTGAAAATTGCCGTTTTCACCCGCTCCGGCGCTATGCGCGGCTTGCGCCCCCGGAAAACCCCACCCGACCGCCCGAGAGCGGCCGGATTCGGGCGACTCTGACTCGAAAAGGAGAGCCATATGGGGAACCCCGGATGATCGCGCGTATGTCGTTCCTCCGCTTCGTCATCCCTTCGATCGGCGGCGCAGTTTGGTGCGCGCTCTTGTGCGCGATGGCGTTCGGAACCGGAAGCGCGAGCCAAGCGGGGCCGGCTTCGCAGCGTGCACCAGCCGCTGCCGCACCGGCACCGTCGCCTGCCCCGCTCTACACGATCACGGATGTAGGAATGCCGGATCCCGCCACCTATCCGTCCTCGTCGCCGATCGGCTTTAACAATACGGGCCAAATCTTTGGTGTGGCGTTGCGGTCCGCTCGTAGCAACTATCTCAGCTACCTTACCGACACGGACTGCCTCGTGTGGACGGGGACGCAATTCGTCGATCTCATTCCATCGATCACGGTAAGGACATGCACTCCCTACGCGATAAACGGCGCCGATCCGAAAAGCGGCGCGTATACGGTCGTGGGCAGTTTCACGGATATCCATCATCCGGCCGCCAATATCGGGTTTCACGGCGTGGATTATTCGACCGACGCCTTTTCGGACTCGGTCAGCGCGGCCGGAGCGTCCAATCTTCTGAAATATTACGACCATTTTCCGGCGGCTCTATACGGCGTCAACGCGTCCGGTGCGACGATCGGATACTCGCGGTTCAACGATCAACCGGTTCAGATCTTACTCTCCGAAGCGTTCACGTCGACATCGCCGGAAACGTTGTCGTTGTTGAACCCGGCTTGCTTCACAGCTACGAGCGGCTGTCTCTCACCCATTCAGTTGTACGGCCGGCTCTTGGGCGGCAAGCCGACGGGGCAATGCGGTTTCGGCGGCTGCACGGTAAACGATGCGGGGCTTTTTCTCGGCTACGATTACCTCACGTCGCAATACGCCACGTATAAGACGGGCGCCGCGCCGGCGACGACCGAACTGCCGCTGAACATCGTTGCGGATGGCGCCGTCGCCTTTAACGATGCGAATCAGATTGCTTACTACGCCCCCTCGGATTCCGCCCGCGATACGACGGAGTCGGTCGTTTACAGCCTGACAACTTCGACCGAAACGGTAATCCCGCCGGTTGCGGGAACGAGTTGCAAAAATTACTACCCGATTTCGATGAACGATCTTGGTGAAGTCGTCGGCTTTACGACGGTCTGTTCGGCAAGGACGTTCTACTGGACGTGGGATCCGGTGCACGGTACGCGCGACCTCAATACCGAATTGCCCGCAGGGGCCCCGCGCATACAAGCTTTCGGTGTCAACGATAAGGGTCAGATCCTCGTCTCGCTAACGAGTCCCACCGGCGTCGTTCACTGGGGGACGCTCGATCCGGTAGCGCCTGCAGCGACCGCACATCCCCCACAGTCGAAGGACGGCCGCCATGTTCGCTAGGTTGGAGCGCTTGGCACTCGCACTCGTATTCGTACTCGGTTCTGCGGCTACCGGCCATGCCGTCGCCGCTGCCGACGTAGC
This sequence comes from uncultured bacterium, assembly GCA_964250245.1. Taxonomy (GTDB): domain Bacteria; phylum Vulcanimicrobiota; class Vulcanimicrobiia; order Vulcanimicrobiales; family Vulcanimicrobiaceae; genus CAXTIY01. The sequence goes on along the minus strand of CAXUFI010000046.1, from coordinate 3,779 downwards.
GACGCTACGTTCCAAGGCCGAGGCAGCGACGCATTACCGGCCGGGGATTCGCGGGAACGCCCCGCGTCCGTTTGCGGCGGCGACGCCTGCATATACGATCCATAACGTCGGCGCGCCCGCTTATACCGGCGGGAGTTTGCCGCTGGGATTCAACAATACGGGTCAGATCTTCGGCTTCGCTTACAACGTGCATGGCTATACAGGTCCGATCGATTGTGTCATCTGGACGGGAACCGTCTTCGAGCGACTGCCGTTTCCGGTGGTCACCGTATCGACGGCATACCATAACGCGAATACGCGCTGCATGCCGGCGGGCATCGACGATGCCAACGCTGCGACCGGCGCATACGAGATCGTCGGCTCGGTTCAAGAAGAATACACCTTTAACCCGAACGCTTTTGCGGTCGTGGCCGTCGCTTCGGCATTTAAAAAGTCGTCGATCTACTATCCCTATTCGCCGTCCGCAATGGTCGGCGTAAATTCGGCTCAAACATCGCTCGCAACGGCCGAGTTTTCCCGCGATACCGTCGCGGATATTCACGGCCAACTCTACTTTACGGCTACGGGCGCAGTCGACGCACTTTCGCAACTGCAGGCTCCGGCTTCGCCGAACGCACCTCCCGAGCATTACCTCATCCCGACGGTCGCGAACGCCTGTCCCTTCGGCGGTTGCGCCATCAACGGTGCGGGCGAAGTGCTGGGCTACGACTATACGACGGTCAACGATTACTCCTCCACCGCAACGGCGGCGCTCTATACGCTCGGTAAACCCGCATCGCTCGTGCATCTGCCGATACAAGACGTTCTCGGAATTGAGCAAAACGACAACACCTATCCAGTAGCCGTCGTTTTTCCCGTGGCGCTCAACAACGCTGGCCAGCTCGTTTACTACGATACCGATCTCGGTTCGCCCGTACTCTATAACGTCGCTTCGGGAGCGAAGACGGTTATCTCCGTACTCCCGCCGGGCTGTTCTGCTCCGTCCGCGGCTCCCATCAGTTTAAATAATCTTGGTGAGGTCTTGGGCGTCGTATCGAACTGTCCGAATTATTCAGGCTATTTTACGTGGGACAGCGTTCATGGAACGCAATTCCTCAACGCGGAAATTCCGGCGAGCGCCTACACCCTTTTTCCGCTCGGCGTCAACGATCGCGGCCAAATTCTCGTTACGCTGCAGACGAGTGCCGGAGTCAACGATTGGGGCACGCTCGATCCGGTTGCCGGCGGGTCGGCGAAAGCCCAATCGCAGCGTCGCGCGGGCTCTGCGTCGCCATCCGGACGAAACTCGAGCGGTACGTGATGTGACTTGTGATTAGCTATTCTCCTCGCTCCGGCCGTACTTGCGAGTGCTGCCGTTATCACTTGCGGCAGGGGAACGCCGCAGAGCCGGCCGGCAGCGCGTAGGCGAAGGCGTTGCTAAGCCCGCTCTAGGAAAGCCGCAACCGCAGTACCGACCTCCAAGCTAGCGAGTCGGGGAAGGCCCATACCGCGCGCCGAATTAGCTGCCTGGTGAGTTCCGTTTAATTCGATGCCTTTACCTGAAAACGTCGTCGCCCTCGACGCGCGCCGCACACAGTTGGAAAAGGATGCGGTCGCCTGCCGAGGCGCGCCTACATCAACATTGCCAAACGATGCAATTCCCGCTGTGTGTATTGCATCGACTTAATGAACGGCACTGATTCGGCAGTAGAGCACTCATTAAAGACAATGACTGCGATCGCCGACGAGTTGCGTCTGGTGGACGTCACGCACGTGAACATTTCGGGCGGCGAGCCGCTTATTCGTAAGGACATCTGGCAGATATCGACCATATCAACACGACGGGCATGAGCTGGTCTATCATCACCAACGGGTCGATGCTGAACCGCGAGAACGCCGTGCGGCTCCTCGAGAAGCGTGTATCGCACGTTAACATCTCCATCGACACGCTGAAACCGCAAAACATGCGCGAATCGCGCGGGTTAAGCATCGATCGCATCACGAAGAACGTGCTGGAACTCCGCGGGCTAATCCTGTCCTCCGGCGCGAAGGCGGAAATATCTATAATATCGGTTATATCGCACTCGACAATCCGGCAGCTTCCTGATCTCGCCCGGTTTTGCCACGACAACGGACTTGGCTTGACCCTCCGGCCGCTGCATGTGGATTGAGGTGCGTACGCACCGTTTCGTGCGATACGTGTAAGTGCAGGGCGGCTTCCTTCGCATCGAGCCCGCGCACGAGCGCCGCGGCCACCGCGGATTCGGCGCGCGAGAGGCCGAGCGCGATTTGGAACAGCCTCCCATCGGCCGCCGTCCGGCCGTCGGGATCGGTTGCGAGCACGATCGCGCCGTGGCCGCCGTCGCCCGCGCCGGCTGTCGCGCCGGACACGACGCGGACGAAAAGCGCGTGGTTGCGGCCCGGATCGCGCGCTACAAATCCGTCCGTACCGCTCCCCGCCGGCAGGCCGCGCAACACGTCGTCGAACGCGCGCGAACGCGACGCAGCGTGAAGCGACGGCTGCGTCTAACATGTCCGCAACGCTACAACGCGCGCGTCCGAAAAGCGTCCGGCCGCGTTACACGCCGGCTTGCGCATCCTCCGGCCGGGCCAGCGCCGCACGAGCGATATCGGAGAGCAGGTCCGGGATCCCGGGATGCGCGCCGAAGAAATCGGCGACGGCGATCGGTACGCCGAGATCCCGTCGCGACTGCTCCACGATGCGCTGCAGATCGCGTTGCACGTGCATCCCCGGCGCGAGGAAAAACGGCACGATGACGATGCGTTGCGCGCCCGCGGAGCTTGCGGCGGCGATCGCCTCGGTGATCGTCGGCTCGGCCATCTCGAGAAACGCGGGACGAACGGGGACTGCGAGCCGGTCGCCGAGACCGCGCGCGAGTTGCACGATCGCCGCGTTCGCCTCGACCGAACGGCTCCCATGAGCGGCGAGAATAAGAGCAACGCTCACGCGCCGCGGTTCTCTCAGACGGCCGTCAACTCCCGCACGGCATTCGCATTGAAGTAGGCCGCCTGCGGATGATGGATGACGAGCGCCGCGGTCGATTGCTCGGGCACGATCTGAAACGCCTCCGTCAATTCCACGCCGAGCGCACGCTGCGCGTCGAGTACCCGCCACACGAGCTCGTGCTGCGTGAGATCGGGGCAAGCGCCGTAGCCCCAGGAATAACGCTTTCCGCGCCCGGACGGCAAGCCGAGTTCAGTGCGGATCCGCTCGTGCGTGTGCGCAGCGAGCGCCTCGGCGGCTTGCACGGAGAATCCGTGCAGGAAGTAGCTGTCGCTGTAATCGCCGACGGCTTGCAACGCATCGATACGCTGCGACACCTCGCGGCCGACGGTGACGACCTGCAGCGCGACGACGTCGGTCGCGCGGCCGTCTTGCGGTTCGTGCAAATAATCCGCGAGGCACAGGTGTTCGCCGCCGACCTGGCGCGGGAAGGCGAAGCGTCCGAGCTCGCGCGACGGATCGTCGGGCGCGTAGAGGATCACGTCGTCGCCACTGCCCGCAGCCGGAAAATACCCGTAGACCGCGCGCGGCGAGATCGCCGCCTCGCGTTCGGCGAGCCCTTCGTACCGGCGCAGCCGCGGCTCGAAATCTTCGTGCAGCAGCCGCTCCCAAGCGGCGCCTTTAAGATTGGCGCCGCCCCACGATAAGCGAAAGAGGCTGCGCAAATCGAAGTGCGGCCACAGCTCGGCCGGCGGTACGTGCGCGATCACCCGCGGGCCTAGGAACGGCGGCGGCGGCACGTCGGCCACGGCGAGCGCCGCGCGCGGTCTACGGG
>CAXUFI010000045.1:5653-12801 GCA_964250245.1 uncultured bacterium | reverse complement strand
CACTATGCCTATCCTCTCTAAGGATCTTCAGAAGCTACGAGACGTAAACAAAAAGATGAAATAAGAGTAATTAATTCTTCAATGCGTTGTCAATAGGTCGTGATGGGCGATTTAGTTAGATCAAGCACATAACAGCATCGTGAACAATTCGTGGCGACTAATTGTAAAAGCCAAACGCTCTCGTGCGGAATGCTAATCTCGCTTAGGGAGTGCACGCTGAAAGATCGTCCAGCTCGTCTCGTACGACATCGGTATATTTCGGCTGGCGCCAACGCGCCCAAGCTACTCTTCACCGTCGAAATAATCGAGATCGTCAGCCGCGCTATGGCGAATCAAGAGCCGCCCGCCCGGAATAATAACTTCGGCCTTGCCCGAGTCGGGATAGACGCACGGATCGACCGGTGGGTTGTCGGCGATGATGAGGTATCGTAATTCTTGCGTTCCGGTATTGCGTATCTGATGCGCCTCGCCCGGCGGGTGGACGATGGCGTCTCCGGGCTGCACCGCGAAACTCTCGCCGTCGCGGCGTACCGTGCCTTCGCCCGAGAGAATATAAAAGAATTCCCATTGGGCCGCGTGCGCGTGGTACGGGCAACACGTCTCGCCCGGCGCGAGCACTTCGAGCGCGACGTCGAAGGGATGGCCGCCGTCTGCCGGCCCGGCATCGCGCTTGGCACCAAGCGCGAGCGAGATCTCGCGAAAGCGTCCTCGGAAGGCCCCCTTGGGCGAAACGAATTCGGTCCAAGGGATGGCAGCGACGTTGATGTGAGGCATCGCGAAACTTAACTCCTTACGCGTGAACTTTACGTATTACGATCGGATTAGCGTCCGAAGACGTACGACACGGTTTTAGCGCCCGCTCGACGCGAAGCATTCCCTCGATCCGTTACCGTCTACGAGAGCACACGCCGCGGGTGCGCGGGAGCGTTGAGCACCGACTGTGGTTTCCTACCCGCGATCAGGCCGTCGATGACGCCCGCGACATAGTCGACGGTGCCTGCGAGCATTACGTCCGTCGGACCGGCGACGTGCGGCGTGATGAGCACTTGCGGATAGGCGAGCAACGGGTTGTCCGCAGCGGCGGGCTCTACTTTGAGAACGTCGAGTCCCGCGGCGGCGACCCGGCCGCTTTGCAGCGCGGCGGCGAGCGCGTCCTCATCGACGAGCGTCCCCCGCGAGACGTTAACGACGATGGCCCCGCCGTTCATCGCTTCGAAGACGCTCGAGCCGATGAGGTTTTCGTTCGACTTGCTTCCGGGGGCGCACACGACGACGTATTCGGCGCCGCGCACGGCGTCGTGCAGTCCGTCCGTCGGAAACGCCGCAACCCCGGGCGGCGCGTGTTCGGGATGCTCGTCGGTCCCGCGCAGCGACATTCCGAAGGGTGCCAGGCGCTCGGCGAGCGCCCGGCCGATGGCGCCGAGGCCGACGATGCACGCCGTCTTACCATGCAAAGCCGTCGCTACGTGGTTGGAGTCGAGCACGTGGTCGCGCACGGAAGCCAGGGCGCGATTGAGCCGCCGCGAGGCGCCGATCATGAGCATCACCGCGAGCTCCGCAACGGAGATCGCGTTGCCCGTTACGGCGGCCGGAGCGAACGCGACCCACACGCCGCTCTCGGTCGCGGCCTCGATGTCGATGCCCTCATAGCCGGCACTCACGGTTTGAATGAAGAAGAGCCGCGACTGGTTCGCGATCGCCGCTCGATCGAGCGAACCACCGACGAGCACGATGTCGAGGTCGTCGGCCGGCGCTTCGTCGCCGGCAAACCAATCGAGAATCTCGTGCTCCGCCAAACGCTCTTTCAGGCGTGTGGCTTCGAGATCTAAGAAAAAATTACGTCTACGCCGAAAGGCAATTTTCACGCCGGCTCCGCCACGAATGAGATGATGTTGCCTTTGTGGCTTCCCGCTCGGGTCTCGACTCAACCGACGTTGCTCTCGGTTCCCAGGACGCACGCAGCGGCGATCGACGCTCGTCGCGTAACCCCGCGCGCGCAACGGCGACGCGCTGATCATCGTACGGCGCTCGTTTTTCCCAAGCCCATCCCAGATTCGCGCGCGTCGAGGAGAACGTAGCGGCCGTTCAGTAAGGCACTCTCGGCTACATGTCGAGTTTCTTTCTTTCCCGGCCCATCTTCGCAGCGGTGCTCTCGGCGGTAATTCTTACGATCGGGATCGCCGCCATCCCCAGCCTGCCGATCGCGCAATTTCCCGCCATCGCTCCGCCGACGATCGTCGTCAATGCGACGTATCCGGGTGCGAACGCCGAAGAGGTCGAGTCGGCCGTCACGACGCCGATCGAAGAGGCGATCAACGGCTCGCAAGGGCTCAACTACATCAGCTCGCAGAGCGGCGACGACGGGACGTCGACCGTTACCGCCACCTTTAACCTTTCACGCGACATCGATAAGGCGGCGACCGACGTTCTGGTCGCGATTCAGACGGCGAGCGGCGAAGTGCCGGCGGTCGTGAAGACCGAGGGCATTACCGTCAATAAGACGCTCGGCTCGCTGCTGATGAGCGTCTCTCTCTTCTCCGACGATCCGAAGTACGACCCCGTCTTCCTTTCGAATTACGCGTCGTTGCAAATCGTCGATCCGCTCAAACGCATCAGCGGCGTCGGCACCGTAAGCGTCTTCGGTCAGCGCACCTACGCGATGCGCGTCTGGCTCGACCCGCGAAAACTCTCGGAGAACGGTCTGAGCACGGCCGACGTCGAGAACGCACTCACCGCGCAGAACGTGCAGGTCCCCGCGGGGGCCTTCGGTCAAGAACCGACGCCGCAGGGCCAGCCCTACAACATCGGGGTCCGCGTTCAAGGCCAGCTCGTCACGCCCAAAGAGTTCGATAACACGATCCTCCGGGCCACGCCGAGCGGCGGTTACATTCGCATCCGCGACGTCGGGTACTCGCAACTGGGCGCCGAGAATTACGCGAGCACGTCGCTACGCAACGGCAAAGTCAACATCGGCCTCGGCATCCAGCAGCTGCCGTCGGCGAACGCGCTGCAAGTCTCGAGCGCGGTGCTCGCCGAGATGGCCGTCCTCGAGAAGCGCTTCCCGCCCGGCGTGCATTGGGGGCTGAACTTCGATACGACCGACTTCGTGCGCGAATCGATTCGCGAAGTCGTGATCACGCTGCTTTTCTCGATCGTGCTCGTCGTCGTCGTCATCTTCATCTTTCTCCAAGATTGGCGGACGACGCTCATCCCCGCGATCACGATCCCCGTCTCGCTGATCGGCACGTTCGGGTTGATCTCGGCGCTCGGGTTCTCCATCAATACGCTCACGCTGTTCGGGCTGACGCTCGCGACCGGGCTCGTCGTCGACGACGCGATCGTGGTAATCGAGAATATCGCGCGGTTCGCCGCGGAGCGCAAGGACGGCGACCGGCGCGCCGCGGCGGAGGGCGCGATGAAAGAGATCACGGGCGCCGTCGTCGCGACGTCTCTCGTGCTGCTCGCCGTCTTCATTCCGGTCGGCTTCTTTCCGGGGACGACGGGCGAACTCTACAAGCAATTCGCGCTCACGATCGCGGCGTCCATCTCCATCTCGCTCTTCGTCGCGTTAACGCTGACGCCGGCGCTCTCCGTGCTGCTGATCCCGGCCGGGCAGGAGCACGAGCGGGGCGGCCCGTTATTCGGGCCGGTCAACCGCGCGATCGCCGCCGCCCGCCGCGGATACGAGCGTTTCCTTAACGCGATCTTGCCGTTCAAGTGGATCGTCGCGGGTGTCTTTGCGCTTTCGCTCGTCATCACGCTCGTCGTGTTCACGTCGACACCGACGGGCTTTTTGCCGGACGAAGATCAAGGGATCGTCTTCATTACGATTCAAGCGCCGCAGGGCGCGTCGCTCGAGCAAGAAGAAGCGATCGGTAGAAAAGTAAACGGCATCGTCACGAAAATTCCCGGTGTCGCACTCGTGTTCGATATTAGCGGACGGGGACTAGGCGGCTCGGGCAACGGCACGAACGTCGGCTTCGTGGTTCTGCGTCTAAAGCCGTGGGGCGAGCGGAGCGCCGCGAGCGAACAGGTCGGCGCGATCATCGCGAATCTGCGGCCCAAACTCTCCGCCATTCCGTCGGCGCAAGTGCTGGTTTTCAATCCGCCGGCCGTACAGGGCATCGGTTCGCTCGGCGGTTTTCAATACGAATTGGAAGATCCGCAAAACGGCGAGTACGGTCCGCTCGCAAGCACGGCCGTCAATTTGATCGGTTCCGCCAACCGCTCGGGACACGTGACGGCTGCCAACACCATTTTCGCGCCTTCGGCGCCGCATTATGTCGTCAACGTCGACCGCGACAAAATCGAAGCCGCCGGCGTGAGCGTCGGCGACGTCTTCGACGCGCTGCAATCGCAAATCGGTTCGAAATACATCAACGATTTCACGTATAACAACCGCGTCTACCACGTCTACATCCAAGCGACGCAAGACGACCGCGCACGCTTCGAAGATTTGCAGAAGATCTTCGTCCGCTCCGCGACGGGACAGGAATCGCCCGTGACGAGTTACCTGACGACGAACTTTCAAACCAGTCCGCCGATCGTCACCCATTACAATCTGTTCCGCAATATCGAGATCACGGGCCAGACGCCCGCGGGTCAGGGTAGCGGCCAGTCGCTCGGCGAGATGGAGCAGCTCTCGAAAACGGCGCTCGGCTCGTTCGCGCACGAATGGTCGGGTATCTCGCTCGAACAGATTCAAGGCGGCGGCGCGGCGGCGCTGATCTTCGGGCTCGGTTTGCTCTTCGTGTTCTTCGTGCTGGCGGCGCAGTACGAGAGCGTGACGGAGCCGTTCATCATTCTGCTCGCGACGCCGGTCGCGATCTTGGGTGCGCTGATCGGCCTACGTTTCCGGGGCATCTCGAGCGACGTCTACGCGCAGGTCGGCTACGTCATGCTGATCGGGCTCGCGAGCAAGAACGCGATCCTCATCGTCGAGTTCGCAAATCAGCTGCGGGCGCAGGGGCTCAGCGCGGTCGAAGCCGTGACGCGGGCCGCCGAGACGCGTCTGCGACCCATCCTGATGACGTCGTTTGCGTTCATTCTCGGGATCGTGCCGCTCGTACTCGCAAGCGGCGCGGGCGCCGCGAGCCGCCACTCCCTGGGCACCGCGGTGTTCGGCGGCATGCTCGTTTCGACGGTCCTCAACCTCGGCATCATCCCCGCCCTCTATCTAATCGTCGCTCGCTTCGACCGGCGCCATGCGGAGACGCCGGCGACGGAGCGGCAGCCGGAGAGCGGCGCGACGATATGAACCGGACGCTCGCGACCGCGCTCGCACTCACCACGGCGCTGGCGGCGTGCAGCGCGCCTCCGCCGGCGAAACCGCCGCCCGTAACGGTGCGCACGACGCACATCGTGCGCCGGACGCTCGAGATTTACGATAACCTCGACGGGCAAGTCTCGCCCTTCTTGCAATCCAGTCTCTCGACGCAGCAGTCGGGCACGATCTTGCACGAATACGCGAACGAGGGCGACCGCGTGCATTCGGGTGAGGTACTCGCCAAAATCGACGACGGACCGTTGCAGGCCGATCTCACGCAGCAGCTGGGCAATGCGGTGCAAGCGCGAGCGAAGCTCGAGCAATCGGCCATCCAGCTTCCGATCACGAAACAACAGTACGATACGGCGCTGCAACAGGATAAAGAAGCGCTCACGCAAGCGACGCAGCAGCAGCTTACCGACCGCGCGGCGTTACGGAACGCGCAGCTCGTGTTCTCCGGCAACGCCCAATTACTGCGGCAAGGCTACGTCGCGCAGACGACCTACGAGCAAACGCGCTCCAATCTCGTGTCGGCGCGCCAAACGCTGCAGCAAGATACGGAGAAAGTCACGCAAGCGAAAGCTGCCCTGGCGGCCGCCGAACGCAATCTGCTCAACACGGCGGTGCAGCGACAAGTCATCTATCAGAACCAGGGTTCGGTGACGACGGCGGCGGGCCAAGTCGAGTCCACTCAGACCAGCATCGCGCAGACGACGCTGACCGCGCCGTTCGACGGCATCGTGACGTCGCGGCTCCTCGATCCGGGCGCCTACGCCGGGCCGAGCCAGCCGCTCTTCGTTATCTCGCAAGTCGATCCGGTCTACATCGACTTCAACGTCAAGGACGAAGATCTGCAATTTCTGCGTCCCGGGACGGCCGTGTCGTTCGTAACCAATGCACTCGGAGATCGCCGTTATCAGGGAAACGTGGCGAGCCTCAACGCAGTGCCGACGACCGGCACGCTCCTCTATCGCGGCCGCCTCATCGTGCGCAACGGCGACTTCTCATTGCGCGGCGGCATGCTCGTCACGGTGCGAATTACGAAAGAACGTCACGCCGGCGCGCTCGTCGCGCCGCGCACCGCCGTCGCGGAAAGCAATGGCAAAGGCATTCTCTACCGCGTCGGCGCAGGCGGCGCCGGCGGCGCGCGCACGGCCGAGAAAGTCGTCTCTAACCTTGGCTTGCAAAACGACCGCTATATCGAGGTATCGGCCCCGCAACTCGTTGACGGCACGGAGATCATCGCGGCACCTCCGACGACGATCGGCGATAAGACGACTATTCGCACGCAACAATAAGTGATTAGGGGGATATGCAGCTTAAGCCATGATTAAGTCCCGTGCATTAGGTCCAACGGCCTTTTTATATTGGGAATCGTGCGCGGCTTTCCACATCTTACACAGCTGAAAACCTAAAATTGTGGATAACGCCAGCGTTACTTCGGTGATTCCCAATATCGAAACGGCGGCCGTACACGCCGGAAAGCTCGTTATCCCGACCAATCCCGCTTCCAGTCCGGCGCTCTTCCAGTCGTCCTCGTACGAATTCCGCAGCCTCGAGGAAGTGGAGGCGATTTACGCCGGCAGCGATGCGGGAGCGATCTACGGCCGCGTGGGCGGGCCCAACGGCGCACAGTTCGAGGCGGCTGTGGCGACCCTCGAACGCGCGCCTGCCGCGGCGGGTGCGGCGTCCGGCATGGCGGCGATCGATGCGGCGCTCGCGCCGTTCATGCGTCCCGGTGATGCGATCGTCGCCACCCGCGAAATTTACGGCGGCACGTTCGACCTATTCGAACGGGAGTATCGCGAGCGCGGCTTCGCGATCGAGTACGTCGATCAGAACGATCCGGCCGCCGTCGAAGCGGCTTTAGGCAGGCACGAAC
>CAXUFI010000045.1:0-5643 GCA_964250245.1 uncultured bacterium | reverse complement strand
AACGGCCGGCGCTTTACGTGGAGGCGCTTACCAATCCGCGCGTGCGCGTCGCCGACCTGCCGGTGCTCGCGGCGCTCGCCCGGCGAGCCGGAGCGCGGCTCGTCGTGGATGCGACGTTCGCGTCGCCGGCCCTCATCGCGCCCTGCTCGCTCGGCGCCGACCTCGTGGTTCATAGCGTGGGCAAATACATCGGTGGCCACGGCGATGTCGGAGCGGGCGTGCTCTCGGGCCGGCTCGAGCTCGTCCAGCGCGCTCGGGCCTATCTCGTGCGCACCGGCGCCACCATCCCGCATTTCGAAGCTTGGCTCGCGCTGCGCGGGTTACGGACGCTCGCGCTGCGGATGGAGCGCCATTCGCGTAACGCGGCCGCCGTAGCGGCGTTCCTAGAGGGCTGCGGGCGCGTCCGGCACGTTGCCCATCCTTCGCTCGCGAGTCATCCGGAACACGCGCTGGCGGCCCGGCTGTACCCGGGTGGAACGGGCGGCATCGTCTCGTTCGCGATCGACGGCGGCGAGCGCGAAGTCGACGCCTTCTTGCGCGGCCTGCGCACTGTCGCGATCGTCCATAGCCTCGGGGAAGTGGCGACGACGATCGGCTATCCTGCCGTGAGCTCCCACCGTCCGTTCTCCCGCGCGCAGCGCCACGCGCTCGGCATCGACGATGGAACGCTGCGGCTCTCGGTCGGTATCGAGCACGAGCGCGATATCATCGCCGATCTCGAACTCGGGTTCGCGGCCCTGGCCCGAGCTTGAGGCGTCAGTAGCGCCGCGTCTGCGCGATAAAGGTCACGTAACCGTCGAGTCCCCAGCCGATGATGAGGCCGAGGACGACCGTAAGGGCGGCCGCGATGAGGAACCCCGGCCAGCCGCGCCGCTCGACGAAGCGAGCCCCGGCCGCGACCGTGATCATCGCGGCGACGGCGAAGCCGCAGCCGTAATAGATCACGACCGCCCGGTGCGGGGGCTAGTACCGCTCCACCGGAGCGAGTTCGGCCAATTCGTCATCGGAATACATTCGCGAACGGGTGAGGAAGCGCATGTCCTCGGCGTTGTCCAATGAGAACATCCCGCCGCGCCCGGGAACGACGTCGATGAGCAGCTTGGTGTGCTTCCAATACTCGAATTGCGACTCGCTCATATAGAACGGCGCGCCGCCGATCTCGCCGAGCTTCACGTCGGACGAGCCGATGATGAAATCGCCGAGCGGGTAACACATCGGGCTGCTGCCGTCGCAACAGCCGCCGGATTGATGGAACATGAGCGGTCCGTGCTTCGCCCGCAAGCGCTCGATGAGTTCGAGCGCTTGCGGCGTCGCGTCGACCCGCGTCGCGGGCCTGAGCTGCATTAGAAGAAGCCGAGCTTCTTGGGACTGTAGCTGACGAGCATGTTCTTCGTCTGCTGGTAGTGGTCGAGCATCATGCGGTGGTTCTCGCGGCCGATCCCCGACTGCTTGTAACCGCCGAACGCCGCGTGCGCGGGATACGCATGATAACAGTTCGTCCAGACGCGCCCGGCTTTAATGCCGCGGCCCATGCGATAGCACGTATTCGCGTCGCGCGACCAGACGCCGGCTCCGAGACCGTAGAGCGTATCGTTGGCGATCGCGAGCGCGTCCGCTTCATCCGCGAAGGTCGTCACGCTGACGACGGGTCCGAATATTTCTTCCTGGAAAACGCGCATCGAATTCTTACCTTCGAAGACCGTCGGTTCCACGTAGTAGCCGTCTTTAAAGGCGCCGTCGAGAACGTTCCGCTTGCCCCCGATCAAGACTTTCGCGCCTTCTTGTTTGCCGATATCGAAGTACGAGAGGATCTTTTCCAGCTGCTCGCTCGAGGCTTGAGCGCCGATCATCGTGGAAAAGTCGAGCGGATTCCCCTGTTTGATCTCGCCGACGCGCTTGAGGGCGCGCTCCATAAACTTGTCATAGATGGATTCCGCGATCAGCGCGCGCGAGGGACAGGTGCAAACCTCGCCTTGATTGAGCGCGAACATGACGAAGCCTTCGATCGCCTTATCGAAAAAATCGTCGTCCTGCGCGGCGACGTCGGCGAAGAAGACGTTGGGGGATTTCCCGCCGAGTTCGAGCGTAACCGGAATGAGATTCTGCGAGGCGTACTGCATGATCAGCCGGCCCGTCGTCGTCTCGCCGGTGAAGGCGATCTTCGCGATCCGCTTATTGGACGCCAGCGGCTTGCCGGCTTCGAGTCCGAAGCCTTGCACGATATTGAGCACGCCCGGCGGAAGCAGATCCGCGATCAGTTCGATGAGGACCATGATCGAAGCCGGCGTTTGTTCGGCGGGCTTTAAGACCACGCAGTTGCCGGCGGCGAGGGCCGGCGCGAGTTTCCACACCGCCATGAGGATCGGGAAATTCCAAGGGATGATCTGCCCGACCACGCCGAGCGGTTCGTGAAAGTGATAGGCGACCGTGTCGTCGTCGATCTGGCTGATGCCGCCCTCTTGGGCACGGATCGCGCCCGCGAAATAGCGAAAATGGTCGATCGCGAGCGGGAGATCGGCGAGCGTCGTTTCACGAATCGGTTTGCCGTTATCGAGCGCTTCCGCCAGCGCCAGCACGCCGAGCTTGGCTTCCATCCGGTCCGCGATCTTGAGCAGGATCCCCGAGCGCTGCGCCACGGAGGTGCGGCCCCAAGCGTCGGCGGCTTTGTGGGCGGCGTCGAGCGCCCGCTCGACGTCCTCTGACGAAGAACGCGCGACCTCGGTGAACGGCTCGCCGACGACGGGGCTGACGTTGGGGAAATACCGGCCGTCGACCGGCGGCACGAACTCCCCGCCGATGAAATTGTCGTAGCGGCGTTTGAACGGGTTCTCGATCCCCAAACGCGTGAGATCGAAGAGTTCCTGAGTCTCGAGGGTGGCTGTCATAGGTACCTCATCTGGACGGAGATAGATTCAATGAGGGGATTCGCGTGCAGGAAGATTCCTTCAGACGTTCGGCTACCCTTCACGGGCTACGGAAGCGTCGCCGGACGCTGGGCCGTCAGCGACGGCGTCAGCAATTTACCGCGATTCCCTTGGACGCCGATGAGAACGTCGCATTGCGCCCCCGCGGCGATCACTTCGATCGCCCGGCCGAGCGGCGCACCCGTGTATTTCCCCTCGCGATAGGCGCCGAGCACGATGAGGTGCGCGTCGGTATTGCGGGCGAGATCCAGCACGCTCGCCGCGACTTGCCGGCCGCGAACGACCTCCGTCTTAATCTCGACGTTATTCTTGCGCGCGATCGATTCGGCGATCTGCAGGACGCCGAGGGCGTCGCGGTGCTCGCGTTCCATTTCCGCATCGAGCGGTAACGTGTGCGGTACTTCGATGACGTACGCGGCGAGCAGCCGCGCCCGTTCGCGACGCGAAACGCGAACGGCGAGCGACATCATGTGTTCGGAATGAATCTCTTGCGAGAAGATGACGAGGACGCTGCCGATCATTTCGTTGACGTCGCGTTCGGTGACGTTCGCGGCTCGCTCCGCGACCGTCGTCGGCGGGTGCAGCATCCAATAGAGCGTCGCGGAGATGGAAGCGAGCACGGCGAGCGCGATGAGGACGCCCGCGAGGTGAACCTCGATCCCGCTCACGACCGTTTCGCGCGGCGGTAGTCGCGGAAGCGCAGGCCGCCGAGCAGCACCATCGCGAGGCCGAGCACCGTGCCCGGCAGCGCGGCTAACGAGACGTGCGCGACGCCGAACGTTCGCACGATGACGAACGCGCCGAGCACGATGAAGAGCGCGCCGCTGACGAGCCGCGCGCGCAGATAGCCCTCGCTGCGCACGAAGCGCCTCATGACGGACGTCCCGCGGCGGCTCGCCGCGCGTCGAGCTGCTTCACGTTGGCGAGATACTCGTCCATGAGCTCGAGTTCGCCCGCTTCCTGCAAGATGTTGATCTGCGCTTTACGCCAGTCGTGCGGCCGCGAACGCAGCACGGGCAAGTGCCGGAGGCGCCGGAAGATCATGTAGCCGATGATTCCCAGGACGATCCACGTCGGGCCCGCGACGCGCCCGATCGCGTGCGTGATCATCGTAAACGCGAGAATGGAGACGATCCCGAAGAAACCGATGACGGCTACGACGGGGAATTCGACCCGGTTGCCGCGGTACGTAAACGGGATGTTGAGCGGCATCTTAAACTTCCGCGGGCTCTGCGGGTCGTTGAGCCGCAGCGCGATGAGCGCGATGAAGACGAACGAGTAGCTCGCCGCCGCGCCGAAGGCGTAGAGGTCGCCGAGAAACGTGATCCCGTCTTCGCCACGGAAGAGTCGCCGGTAGACGGCGCGCAGGTGCGGATCGAGGCTCGGCAGCGACGCGAAGATCAGCTCGAGGATCGCAACCCCGCAGAAAACCGTAATCGATACCACCGGCGTCCGAAAGCGCGGATGCACTTTCTGAAAGAGACTCGGCAGGAGACGCGTGCCGCTCATCGCGTAGGCGATACGCGAACTGCCGAATACGCCCGAGTTACTCGAAATCAGCAACAGGATCGCGCCGAGCACGGGTACGTAAAAGGCCGCGAGCGCGCCGAAGTACGGCACGTTGGAAGCGAGCACCGCGACGGCCGCGCCGTTATTGTCTTCGCTGCCGAGATAGTGCCAGAGCGCTTGCGAATGGCCGGCGGCGTCCTTCGGTAATTCGTGCCACGGCTGCATGCCGAGCGCGAGATTGGAATACGACAGCGCGAAGATCAGAATCGTCAGGATCAAGCTGATCGACGTCCGCGGAATCACGGACGCCGGACGCTGCGTCTCCTGCGCGGCTTGCGAGATCGATTCGAGTCCGACGAAGGAGATGATGGCGAGCGAAACGCCGTTCATGAGCGCGAAGGGCGTCGGCCAGGCGACCTTCATCGTGTGGGCGAGCAGCGCGGGATCGAACGCGAAGAGAAAACCGAAGAAGAGAATCGACGTTTCGCTTACGACGTCGAGGCCGCTGACGAGCTCGTTAAAAGCGCTCGATTCGCGAACGCCGATGATGTTGAGGATGGCGAGCCCGCCGATCACGGCCAGCACCGTGAGGAAGTGCACCCACGGATGGGCGGTAAAACTCAAGACCGGCACGAGCTTGCTGAGATAATCGATGCAGCTCCAAGCGAACAGCACGATATCGATCGTGAAGTCGAGCAGGACCGCCCAGCCGGCGATGAAGCCGAAGATGTCGCCGAGGCCGCGAAAGACGAAGTATTGGCCGCCGCCGGCCACGGGATAGGCCGCGGCGAGTTCGGTGTAGGCGAGGCCGATGCACACGTAAACGAGCCCGGCGAATAAGAACGCGACGTTCGAGGCGCCCGCGGCCGCGCCGAGCACGAGCCCCAAGCCGACGAAAATATCGGCGCCGACGTCGGAATAACCCCAAGAAAACGAGCCCCATGGCGTTACGGAGCGGCGGAGTGAGGGCTCGGCGGTCTTCGCAGTGGCGCTAGCCGCCATGCTGCACGCGCACTAGTGAGAGAGTAATCGATTCGCTCCGCGACTCGTAGGACACGCGTCCGGCCGCCCCGCGTCGTGCCAGCCGGGAGCGTCAAAATCCTGCGAAGGCCACATGACGGAGCTCGCGACGCTACGAGAACGCGTTGCGGTGCAACCGCAAGGCCGCGCCGTCGAAGGTCAAGACGTCGAAGCGCGCCCGGGCACCGGG
>CAXUFI010000044.1:0-12964 GCA_964250245.1 uncultured bacterium | reverse complement strand
TCGACGTACAGATAATTCCGGTACCATTCATGCGCCGGGACCGCGCGGCCGCGGTCCGCGCGAAGGAAAAACGGTAGAGCCTTGGGGACGGACCGGACGCGCACGCCGTTCGCGATCGGCTCGACCTGCATTTTCCACGCCCCGGCCGCCGTCAGGGCGTGCATATCGCGATCGTTCACGAGCGCCCGTGCGACGAGGGTTCCGGGCGCGCTCGCGCTCTCGAGCGCGTACGCGACGTAGGTCGTATTCGCGTCCGGTTCCATCCAGACGCGCCGGGTGAGGCGCGCGTCCTCGCAAGCGAACGTCCACACCGGCACGCTGCCGTCGAGCGCGAACGCCGCCAAATGCGAGACGGCGCTCGGCGCGGTGCTGCCGCCGGCCCAACGGTTGGAAAACAATGCGTAGTCGCCGCCGTCGTACGCGAACGTCGCATCGAGCGCGAATACGAGTAGCCGTCGCCCGACCGGCGGCTTCGTCGCCGCGAACAGCAGACCGTGGTAGCGGCGCGTCGCGACGCCCGCGACCGTGCCCAGGCCGAAGCCGCCGAGGCCGTTCGTAACGAGCCATTCACGCCGCTCCATCAGCCGCGCATCGCAAGCGAAACTGCGGTCGAATTCTACGCTCACGGTCCGCCGCTTAGCCGAACGGCTTCTTATGTCCGCGAGCGAACGACCCGCGGGAACACGCGCGAGCCGGCCGGGCGCCGGTCGCGCAGACGGAGGGCGTTATGGAATATCGGCAACTCGGGCGATCCGGCCTCAAGGTACCCGTGCTGTGTTTCGGCACGGGGACGTTCGGTGGTGCCGGTGAGTTCTTCAAGGCCTGGGGCGCCACCGACGTCGCCGAAGCGACGCGGTTGGTCGACGTCTGCCTCGAAGCGGGCGTCAATTTTTTCGATACGGCCGACGTCTATTCGCAGGGTCTCTCCGAAGAAATCTTGGGCGAAGCGATAGCGGGCCGTCGCGGCGACGTGCTGGTCTCGAGCAAAGCGACGTTCGCGATGGGCGAAGGCCGCAACGACGTCGGCAGTTCGCGCTTCCATCTCATCCGCGCGTGCGAAGCGAGCCTGCGCCGCTTGAAGACCGATTACATCGATCTCTATCACATGCACGGGTTGGACGCGCTGACGCCGCTGGACGAGACGTTGTACGCGCTCGACACGCTCGTGCGCGACGGTAAAGTGCGGTACATCGGCGCGTCGAACTTCTCAGGCTGGCATCTCATGAAGTCGCTCTCGATTTCGGAACGCTACGGCTGGGCGCGCTACGTCATCCATCAGGCGTACTACTCACTCGTGGGCCGCGATTACGAATGGGAGCTGATGCCGCTCGCACTCGATCAGCAATTGGGAACGCTGGTTTGGAGTCCGCTCGGCTGGGGCCGGCTCACCGGCAAAATTCGACGTGGGGCGCCGCTGCCCGCCACCAGCAGGTTGCACGCCACGGCCGAAGCAGGGCCGCCGCTCGCCGACGAATACGTGTACCGCGTCGTCAACGCACTGGACGAAGTCGCCGCGCAATGCGGGAAGAGCGTGGCGGAGATCGCTCTGAACTGGCTGCTGGCGCGACCCACGGTCTCGTCGGTCATCATCGGCGCCCGCGACGAAACGCAGTTGCGGCAGAACCTCGGGGCGGCGGATTGGAAGCTTACGCCCGAACAACTCGCCGCGCTCGATGCGGCGAGCGACGTGACCCCGGCGTATCCCTATTGGCATCAACGCTCGAGCCACGATCGCAATCCGCCGCCGGTTTAAGCGACCTCGCCTTCGCCCACGCGCCGGGCCGCGTGGAACGTCATATGAACGCGCGTTCCGCCGTTGGTCTCGACCGAAACGGCGCGGGCAACCGTCCGCACGATTCGCAAGCCGAAACCTCGGCCGGCGCGAGGCTCGCGTTCGATGAAGCGACCCTCGTCACGCACCTCGACGCGGAGCTGCTCCTCATCGTCGTCGACGCGCGCGTACAACTCGACCATCCCCGGCGGTCCCTCGGCATAGGCGTGTTCGACGGCATTGGCGAGCGCCTCGCCGACGGCCATCGAGATATCCTCCACCACTTCGGACTCGATCTCCAGGACCGCGAGAAAAGCCTTTAACGCATGACGCATCGGGCCGGCGGTTCCCGGACGGGCGTGCGAGTAGACGCGTAATTCCGAACGTTCGCTCATGTGTGACCGGCTTTGTTAAGAAAGCCCAAGGCCGCGGCGCGACTCTCGAAGATTTCGAAAGCCTCGGTAAGCCCGGCGTACTGCAGCAGTCGCGCGAATTGCCGGCTGCCGATGACGATCGCGAGCGGCACCGCGTGCCGTTCGGCGTCGCTGCGAAAGCGTAAGAGCTGCGTGAGCGTCGTGGAATCCGCATAGGTGACTTCCGAGAAGTCGACGAGAATGCCGGACTCGTCTCCGTTGACGACGAGCGCCTTGCCGACTTCTTCGCGACGGCCGATGTCGAGTTCGCCGGTCAATCGAATGACCGCTAGCGAGGAGCCGGCGTTCACGATGCTAGCCCTCGTACGGCCGGACGGCGCGCGGCTAGGCCCGTTTGTATCGCCACGACGTTCGAAGCAATCGGCTGACGCATCCGGCCCTTGAACGCCGTCGCGGCGTTGTCGGCGGAGATCGTTAAGCCTTCGGCGGGATTCGCCGCGAAGCCGATCGTCAGGATGGCCACGTCGTCTCCGACCGGTTTGCCCGCGAAAATTGCATTGTGAATGACGGACGCTGCGTCCGAGCCGGAGGCATCCGCGGCGCCGCCGGCTGCTTTGAGAAGTATTTGTTCGCCCTCCAGAACGTCGCGCGAGTGCTCGAGCGCGCCGTCGGTATATAGAACGAGCATCGCCCCGGGTACGGTTTGGATGCGATGCGACCGGTAGGCGGCCGTTTTGGAAACGCCGAGCGGCAGTGAACCGAAGTCGAGCAACCGCGGAACGCGTCCGGGCTCGACCAGCACGGGCGGCGGATGACCCGCGCTTGCGTAAACGAATTCGTACGTGCGCGCGTCGGCGAAGCCGGCGACCGCGGTGACCATCGGCGCGCTCTCGCGGCACATCTCGGCATTGACGCGCTGCAACACATTCGCCGGCTCCGAATCGAAGAGGGCGCTCGAGATGAGCGCCTGGCGGGCGCGGTTCATCGTGACGGCGGCCTCGATGCCGTGGCCGGCAACGTCGCCGATTGCAAAGAGCACGCGGCCTTCGGGCAGCTCGAGCGCGTCGTACCAATCGCCGCCGACTTTCGTCTCCTCGGTGGCCGGGACGTAGGTTGCACTAAAACGCAGCAGCGGCAGCGACGGCAACGGACGCTGCAGGAAGGCGCCTTGCAACGTATCCGCGACGCGCTTTTCGGCTTCGTACGATGCGCGCAAGGCTTCGGTGCGCCGTCGTTGTTCTTCGCCGCGCAACCGCGCGAGTTCGAGGCGCTTCGCTAAGCGCGATTGGAGCACGAAAAAGGCCGCAGCGAAGAGTAATATTACGAGGATCGTTACGCCGACGAACGTGCCGATCCGGTCGATGGCGCCGGCGGCCCCGGCATTTCCGGCGGTCTCACGATCGTCGAGAGCCGCATCGACGACGTCGAAATCGGCGCGATACCGGTCGACGAGTTCTTTGCCTCGCCGTTCGAGGGCAGCGGGGTTCTTGCCGCCGCCACGCAACAGCGGCCGGGCGACGGTCGCGAGCCAAAGGGAATTGATAGCGCGGGCATCTTGAATCGAGGCCGTCGCTTGCTGCAGGTGGAGCGGGGCGACCGCCCGGCGTAAGGACGCGAACGTTTGCGCGATATGAGCGAGCCCGTCGTCGTACGGCTGCAGGAACAGCGGCTCTTGCGTCGCGGCGAAGCCGCGGATCCCGGTCTCTTCGTCGAGCTGATTCTTCTGAGCCGTGAAAGCGAGCGTCTTCGCCGCGCGGATCTGTTCGGCCGTCTGAAACGTCTGCGCGATGAGATTGCGAACGAAGAAGCCGCCGAAGGCCAAGATCGCAATTGCTAACACGATTATGCCGGCCGTGACTCGTATCGCGCGCTTGGCGGTTTTCTCCATCGACCCGCTCCGCTTACCCGCCCGGAGCGACTTGTAAAGCTTCGCGCTTCGCGTTTAGGAACTCAGCGCTCGACCATCCCCATCATTACCTCACTATATCGGGGGCCGGCCGTTAGCACTGCGAGCCGGTCGAGCTGCTTCATGTCGTCCGGCGATAGAACGACGTCGAGCGCGGCCGCGTTCTCCTCGAGGTAGCGCACCTGCTTCGTGCCGGGAATCGGGACGATATCGTCGCCCTTGCCGCACACCCAAGCTAGCGCGATTTGAGCCGGAGTGACCCGATGCGCGGTCGCGAGCGCCTTGACCGCGGCGACGATCGCCGCGTTGCCGGGGGCGTTATCGGCATTAAAGCGAGGATCGCGACGCCGGTAATCGTCCTCGGGTAAATCCACGTTGCTTAGGATGCTGCCGGTGAGAAAGCCGCGGCCGAGCGGGCTGAAGGGAACGAGGCCGATGCCGAGTTCGCGCAACGCAGGTATAATGCGCTCTTCTAAGCCGCGTTCCCAAAGCGAGTATTCGCTTTGCAGCGCGCTGATCGGATGGACCGCGTGCGCGCGCCGCAACGTCTCCACGCCGACTTCCGATAGACCGACATAACGTACCTTGCCGGCTTCGACGAGCTCTTTACAAGCACCGATCGTTTCCTCGATCGGAATCGCCGGGTCGCGCCGGTGTTGATAGAATAAGTCGATCGTATCGATCCCGAGCCGCTGCAACGAACCATCGGCCGCGCGCTTCACGTTGGCGGGCGAACCGTCGACGCCTGCAATCGGATTCGATGCCTGCGGGTTGAGCTTGAAGCCGAACTTGGTGGCGACGACCGCGCCGTCGCGTCGTCCGCGCAAGGCCCGGCCCAGTAATTCCTCATTACGGTGCGGACCGTACGCTTCGGCGGTATCGAAGAACGTTACGCCGAGATCGAGCGCGCGATGAATGACGGAAATGGAAACCGCGTCGTCGGCTTGGCCGTACGACTGGCTCATGCCCATGCAGCCCAGGCCGAGTGCCGAGACGGTGAGACCGCTCGTGCCGAGCTTACGCTGTTGCATGCGACTCGGACGTAAAATAGCGCGTCACGAAATTCTCGTACGGCGTGCCTGCGATGTCGAAGCCGGCGGTTGCGAGTTTCGTGCGCGCTCCGGCGAGCCCGCTCCCGTCCTCATCGGCCGCGACGATGGCAGCCGCCACCGCGGCGCGTAGGCCGGCCATGCAATGAATCAGAACCGGACCCGCGGCCTCCGCCACAGCCCTCCGTACGCGGTCGATGTCGTCCTTCGTGAACGTTTCGATCGTTACCGGCACGGGCGTATATGCGACGTCCGTACCCGCGAGCAGCGCCGCATCGTCGTTACCGGGTTCGTCGTCGAGACGAAGATTGATTACGCTTTTAAACCGTCCCGCTTGCAATTCGTCTGCCGACGGTTGTCCGCCGACGGTGATGCCATCGATCGTTGCTTCGTTCTTCATATGGACGATGTTCGCGCCGGTTCGCTCGACACCCGGTACAACGGCCGTCGTGCGGGGCGTGACATGCTGCAAGGTGGGCCGTCGGAGAAGCCAAAAGGGAGTGCCTAAAGGGCGCGGTTGCGCAACCGATGACCTTCAATGACGCAACTCTTCAATTGAGGGACGATGTTAGCACCACAGCAAGAGATCGACGTCGACGCCGACCGGGCGACCGTCGTTCCGCGCGTCGCGTATTTTTCGATGGAAATCGCTCTCGAGTCCGACGTGCCGACCTATAGCGGCGGTCTCGGTATTCTCGCGGGCGATATGTTGCTGTCGGCCGCCGACTTGCGCATGCCGATCGTCGCCGTGACGATGGTGCACCGGCACGGCTATTTCGTGCAGACCCTCGACGAACGCGGCCAGCAACACGAGCTTCCCGATTCTTGGGATCCCCAAAAGCGCTTGGAACGCGTGCCGGCGACGGTCACGGTCGAGATCGAAGGCCGCTCGGTGCGCGTCGGCGCTTGGTGTTACGAACTCGTAGGGACGACGGGGGCGACCGTGCCGGTGCTTCTGCTCGACACGGATTTCGAAGAGAACTCGCCCGAGGATCGGGCGCTCGTCGGCTCGTTATACGGTGGCGACGATCGCTATCGGCTCGCTCAGGAAATCATCCTCGGTTACGGCGGTTACGGGATCCTAGAAGCCCTCGGCTACGTCGAGGGCATCACCACCTATCACATGAACGAAGGCCACTCGGCGCTGCTCGTGGCCGCGGCTGTCGAGCGGCGTATGGCGGCGCGCGGCACGAGCGAAATCGACGCGGACGATATCGCCGACATCCGTAAACGCTTCGTCTTCACGACGCACACGCCCGTACCGGCCGGTCACGACCGCTTCAATCGCGGTCTCGCCGAGCACGTGCTCGGCGAGCGGCGCACGCGTTTAGTGGAACGGATCGGCGCGATGCACGACGGCTTGCTGAACATGAGCCATCTCGCGTTGCACGGTTCGCATTACACGAACGGCGTCGCGATGCGGCACGGCGAAGTGTCGCGCGAACTCTTCGGTGACGGCGACATCGCGGCGATCACGAACGGCGTCCACGCCGGACGTTGGACGGCACCCGCATTTGCAGATCTATTCGATTCGCGCATTCCTGGCTGGAAGAACGATAACGCGTATCTGCGTCACGCCGTGGGCATCGCGCCGGCGGAGATCGCCGCGGCCCATCGCGAAACGAAAGCCGACCTGCTGCGCCTCGTCCGTCAGCGCACGGGCAGCGTGCTCGACCCCGCGTGTTTTACGATCGGCTTCGCCCGCCGCGCCGCCGCGTATAAGCGCGGCGCGCTTGTCTTTCACGATCTGCCGCGCTTGCGCGCGATCGCCGAGCGGGTCGGGCCGCTGCAGTTCGTATTCGGCGGTAAATCGCATCCGCGCGATAACGACGGCAAAGCCGTCATCCGTCAGATTTTCGAAGCCGCGCACGAACTTGGCGATGCGGTGCGCGTCGTGTATATCGAGAATTACGAGATGGCCGTTGCGGCGCTCATCGTCGCCGGCGTCGACGTGTGGCTCAACACGCCACGGCCCCCGCTCGAAGCGTCGGGCACGAGCGGCATGAAGGCCGCGCTCAACGGCGTGCCGAGCCTGAGCACGATCGACGGCTGGTGGGTCGAAGGCTGCATCGAAGGCGAGACCGGCTGGGCCATCGGCGACGGTGACGCTCACGCCTCGGACGAAGCCGACGTCGCCCAGCTGTACGACAAGCTCGAGAACGTCGTGATGCCGCTCTACTACCGTGACCCCGACGGCTACGCGCGCGTCCGGCGCAATGCGATCGCCCTCAACGGCTCCTACTTCAACACGCAGCGCATGGTCGAACAGTACGCGCTGGGGGCCTACAACCTCGTTACGAACTCCGCCCGTTCGTAGGGATACCGTGGTTCGCCCGGCTCGTCGTTGCGGGCGCCGCGCGTCACCTGCCGCAGAACTCGGAACAGAGGAGTCGACGCGCTTAGGCGCTCCAACGGGAGAACGCACGTTCCAGGGCTTCGGAGGCGACGACGTAGCGGGCGGGCGGAAGGATTAAGCGCTCGACGTTGGCGATGACGCCGGTCTCGCTCGCGCTGACGACGCGGTCGATTTCGCGATGGAAAGCGACGTGGGAGCGGGCCGCGCGCGTATAGTGCTGCGAGGTGCGGCGGCACGGCGCGAGGTCGTCGTGTAACCAAAGTCCGATCGGGCAGCGGCCCTCGTCGAGGTGCGGTTGCAAGGCGTCGATCGTCCCGTGCAGCAATCCCGAATAGATCTGCGATTTGAGCGCGCGGTGCGCACGTAGCACGAGCGCGATCTCTCCCGCGAACGTCTCGGCCGCGATCTTTCCGCCGGAGAGAATCTCCAAGTCGGGCAAGATCGCATCGACGGCGCCGAGTTCGTCGAAGGCGAGGGTGAAGAGATACGCGCGTTCGAGCGGCGTCAAGGCGAGCACGTTCGCAAGCCGTCCGATTAGCGCCGGGGAAACGGTAATCGGCGCGCCCGACTCGAGTTGCGTATACCACGTCACGCTCGTGCCGGCCAGCATCGCGATCTCCTCGCGTCGCAGGCCGCTGACGCGCCGGCGGCGATGCACGGGCAAACCAAAGCCGTCCGGATCCATTCTCGCCCGTTTCGCTTTTAGGAAGGCGCCGAGCCGAGGCCGCCGGGACGGCTCCGCCACCTGGCCGCTCTCTAATCCGATGGCCAACGTCTTATGAATTCTCTCCTACATCGGGAGCATCAGGTACAGTGCTACGATACCTACCGGACTTCTTGCCGGCGAGCGAGGACTGTAGGATGGCGTACATTACGTTTCCCAACCGGCTCCTCGGAACCGTCGCAGCCCGTAGGCCACGCGTGAAGCCGGCCCGCGAGCGCGGCGGACATATGTCCGACGAGTCGCTCTTAATAAAGGTGTACCGTTCATGGCAGTCGTCGATTATCCCAAGCACCACGACGGCGATTTCCTCGTCGATTACGAGAATAAGGTTTTCGAAGACGTCCAAGCCGAGCCCGGTGAGAAGGCGCTGGTCACCTTTCATACCGTGGCCTTCGAGGGTTCCATCGGTCTCGTGAACCTGCTGCAGGCCACGCGCTTGCGCCGCAAAGGCTACGACACATCGATCTTACTGTATGGCCCGGGCGTGACGCTCGGCGTGCTGCGCGGTTTCCCGAAACTCGGCGACGAAGCGTTCCCGGGCCATCAAAATTTCAACAATCAACTCAAGAAATTCATGGGGGAGGGCGGAAAGGTGTACTGCTGCCGCTTCTCACTCCAGGCGTTGTACGGGCACGGCGAACCGTCGCTGATCGAAGGCATCACGCCGATCAGTCCGCTCGACGTGCTCGATATTCAGCTCCTCCATAAGCGCGACGGCGCCGTCATCTTGGATACCTGGACGGTATGATCGTGCGCGCGGCGGCCGTGCAGCTCTCGCCCGTACTGCACGACCGCGCGGCGACGATGGAAAAGGTCCTGACGAAAATTCGCGAGGTCGCGGCGCAGGGCGCCGGGATCGTCGTCTTTCCCGAAACGCTTGTGCCGTACTATCCGTACTTCTCATTCGTTACCCCGCCGGCGCTCATGGGTCCGGAACACCTGCGGCTCTACGATCAAGCCGTCGTCGTCCCGGGGCCCGACACCGCCGCCGTATCCGGGCTCGCGCGCGAACTCGGCATCGTCGTCGTGCTCGGCGTGAACGAGCGCGACGAGGGGACGCTCTACAACGCGCAACTCATCTTCGACGCGGACGGCGAACTCGTCCTGAAGCGGCGCAAGATCACGCCCACCTATCACGAGCGCATGGTCTGGGGTATGGGCGACGGGAGCGGCTTACGGGTCGTGCCGACGGCCGTCGGACGGGTCGGTGCGCTCGCGTGCTGGGAGCACTACAACCCGCTCGCGCGCTACGCGCTCATGACGCAGCACGAGGAGATTCACTGCAGTCAGTTTCCGGGTTCGCTCGTCGGGCAGATCTTCGCCGATCAGATGGAGGTGACGATCCGCCATCACGCGCTCGAAGCGGCCTGTTTCGTGATCAATTCGACCGCCTGGCTCAGCGACGAGCAAATCGCGGCCATCGTGCCCTCGGGACCGTTGCAGAGCGCGCTGCGCGGCGGCTGCTGCACCGCGATCGTTACCCCCGAAGGCAGGCACCTCGCGCCGCCGCTGACGCAGGGCGAGGGCGCGCTCGTCGTCGACTTGGACTCGACGCTCATTACGAAACGTAAACGCATGATGGATTCGGTCGGCCACTACGCGCGCCCCGAACTCTTGAGCTTGTTAATCGACGCGCGCCCGAAGCCCGCCGCGCAATCGTACGCCTACGAGGATGGAGTAACCGATGACGGTCGTCGACCGCGAGCAGCTCTCCCGGAGCTTGATCACCGAGCTTCAGTCGCTCGGCTTGCGGCTGGATGACGTTCACGCCGGCGCCCCCAGCCGCCGCGGCGGCGCCGGTCCGTCCGATCATAAAGCGGTAACGATCGACGGCCGGACGGTGATGGTGCCCGTGCACACGGGCGCCGCGGCCGCCTCGCCCTTCTTCGCCCGCTCGGCCAGCGGCGGCGGAGCGGTACTCGAACGCGACGGCGTGCCGGTCGCGCGGCTGGCCTTCCCGCCCGCACCGCGCTTCTACGCCTTGGCGACGGCGGACGGCATCCCGTATTGGAAGATCGCGACGCTGCACGGGCGCGACGTGCTGGCCACGACCGTCCTGCAAGAGTGCATCCGTTACACCAATCGCCGGACGCGTTGCCAGTTCTGTGCGATCGGCGCTTCGCTCGAAGCCGGCCGGACCATCGCGCGGAAAACGCCGCAGCAACTCGCGGAGGTCGCGAGCGCCGCGGTGCGGCTCGACGGCGTGAAGCACGGCGTGCTTACGACGGGGACCCCGAACGCTACCGACCGCGGCGCGGCCGTTCTTTGCGAGAGCCTGGCCGCGATCAAAGCTGCGGTCGATCTTCCGCTGCAGGCGCAGTGCGAACCGCCGGACGACTTCGCCTGGTTCGCCCGTTTGCACGCGGCCGGAGCCGACACGGTCGGGATGCACCTCGAAGCCGTGGCGCCCGAAGTGCGCGCGCGGGCGATGCCGGGCAAAGCGAAGGTGCCGGTGAGCTACTATCTCGCGGCGTTCGAAGCGGCGGTCGCCGTCTTCGGCCGCGGCCAAGTCAGCACGTACATCTTAGCGGGACTCGGCGATTCGGCGGAGACGATCGTCGACATGTGCCGGACGCTCGTGCGGCTCGGCGTCTATCCGTTCGTCGTGCCGCTCGTGCCGATCGGCGGTACGCCGCTCGCGAACGCGCCCGCGCCCGCGGCCGGCTTCATGCTCGACGTCTTATCGCAAGTCGGCGCGCTGCTGCGCGACGCGCGGCTGACGTCCGCGGATAGCAAGGCCGGCTGCGGTAAGTGCGGCGCCTGTTCGTCGCTCTCGATCTTCGAGAGCGCGTGATGTTTCCGGCCGCCCTCCCGCCGTTCGTACCGCCGCAATTCGGTCTCAAGCTCGTAAGCGAAACGTGGGAACGGGCGGCGGCCGCCGAGTTGCGGCGCTACGTGTTCTGCCGCGAACAGGCGCTCTTCGACGGCGACGATCGCGACGCGGCGGACGACATCGCGACGACGATCGTCGCGGTCGATTACGTGATGGGGATGGCGCATCGCGTGGTCGGCACCGTCCGCATTCATAGCGAGGCGGACGGCGTGTGGTTCGGCTCGCGGCTCGCCATCGATCCCGCGTATCGCGGCGTCTACGGCCTCGGCAGCGGACTCATCTATCGCGCCGTCACTACGGCGCACGCGCGCGGCGCTCACACGTTCCTGGCGAGCGTGCAACGGCAGAATGCGAATTTCTTCCGGAAACTCGCGTGGGAGCCGCTCGGCGAACTCACCTTGCACGGCCGGCCGCACGTGCGGATGCGCGCCGACCTCGCACGCTATCCGCCCGCTCTCGACGAGGCGCACGTCTCGCTCATCGCGCCGCGGCGCGCCTCGTGAACGCGGCCGAGTTGCACGCGCTCTGCGAGGCGCTGCGCGAGATTCCCGGTATCGCGCACAAGACCGATATCGCCGGGGCGCTCCGCGCGCTGCGCGACGCGGGCGGCGCCGGCCGCGCCGGCGACGATTGCGCGGCGCTCCCGGACGGTGACGGCTACGCGCTCTTCGCGATCGAAGGGCTCCTCGACGAGTTCGTGCGGCGCGACCCGTGGTTCGCGGGCTACTGCGGCGTCATGGTGAACCTCAGCGACGTCGCCGCGATGGGCGGCCGGGCGACTGCGATCGTCGACGCGCTCTGGACCGCGGGTTCCGAACGCGCGGACGTCATCTTCGCGGGGATGCGCGCCGCGGCGGCCGCCTACGGCGTGCCGATCGCCGGCGGTCACACCAATCTTCGCAGCGACGGCGACCGGCTCGCGGTCGCCGTGCTCGGCCGGGCGCGGCGTGTCCTGACGAGCTTCGACGCGCGGCCGGGCGACGTGCTGCTGAGCGCCGTGGACCTGCGCGGCGCGTATCACGAGCCGTACGCGTATTGGAATTGCAGTACGGAGGCGCCGCCCGAACGGTTGCGCGGCGATCTCGAAGTGCTGCCCGCGCTCGCGGAAGACGGGCTGTGCGCGGCCGCCAAGGACGTGAGTATGGGCGGGATCCTCGGCACGCTGCTGATGTTGCTCGAATGTTCCCGCGCCGGCGCGCGCGCCGATCTCGAGCGCCTGCCGAGACCGGGCGGCGTCCCGCTCGAGCGCTGGTTGCGGAGCTTTCCGAGTTACGGCTATATCTTGGCCGTCCCGCCGGAGAACGCGGGCGAAGTGCGCCGGCGATTCGTGCGGCGCGGGCTCGCTTGCGAAGCGTTCGGTACCTGCGATCCGAGCGGCGTCCTGCGCGTCGCCTGGGGCGACGCCGAAGCGGTGTTTTGGGATCTCGGGCGGCAGCCGTTCACGGGCGCGAGTGCGTATGCTCTCACGTGACCGCTTGCGCATCGCGATCCTTACCTATTCGACGCAGCCGCGCGGCGGCGTCGTCCACGCCCGGGCGCTCGCCGAAGCGCTGCACGCGCTCGGACACGCCACGGTGCTCTTCGCCGTGGAGAGCGCGGATCGGGATTTCGCGACGGCCCCGGCGTGCGCGTACCGGCGCGTCGCGGTCGCACCCGTGGACGAAGCGCTCGGGCCGTTCGTGCGCCGCCGCATCGCCGCCTACGTCGGCCATTTCGAATCGTCGGCGGAGCGGTTCGACGTCTATCACGCGCACGACGGCATTTCCGGCAACGCGCTCGCCACGCTCGCGCAGGCCGGACGCATACCGGGTTTCGCGCGCACCGTGCACCACGTCGACGACTTCAGCGATCCGGAGCTCGCCGCGCTGCAGGAGCGTTCGATCCGCGCGGCCGAGCGCTGCTTCGCCGTCAGCCGCGTCTGGCGCGACGCGCTGCGCGCGCGCTACGGCAT